>JAISDD010000213.1 GCA_031265005.1 Syntrophomonadaceae bacterium
TCATAGAAAAAAACGCTATCAGCAACATTTTTTACGAGTTGTACGCTGCCATAAACCGCATGAAGCCGGATATTATTTTTACCGTAGATTATTTTCGGCCAGAAACTCTGGAAATTAACGGGCTTTACCATGTTTGCTGGATACAGGACCCGCTGCCGCATTTGCTGGATGCAGAAAAAATCGCAAAACTAACTTCTTATGACCTTTCAATGAGCTTAATGCTAAATTGGAACAATTTAGAGGATTTGTATAAAGGGGAAAATTTTATGCTAGGACTGGTGCCAGCTAATGAAGACATTTATAAGCTCTATGAAATATCACCAGAAGAATATAAAAAATATGAATGCGCTGTATGTTTGGTCTGCCATGATTCAGATTATATGGGAAATTTAGACCGATGTTTTTCCAACTCCGATGAAAAACTGGCCGAAGCATCCAAAAAAATAGCTTTGCGTTACTATAGCCATGTTTTAAAAGATAAACCTCTTTTCAGCGAGGAAGCTTTTTACCATTTTTGCTTTCCTTTGGCCAAGCAGATTCTTAAAAACCTGGATGAGCTACAAGTTCAAAAGTTTTCCAAATATTGGGCCGAGCAGATGTTATGGCTCAGAGCGCCGATGTACAGAAATGCTTTAGTAACATGGCTTCTGGAGGCCGGTGTAACTAATATAAAACTGTGGGGCGATGGCTGGCTGAACACCGAATTCAAGCAGTACGCTATGGGGCCGGCGGAAAACGGGGAAAAACTCGCAAAAATCCTCCAATGTTCCAAAATAAATTTAGGTAATAACTCTTTTTTTACTTCACCGGGGCGGGTGTTTGAAACCATGCTGAGCGGAGGATTTTATCTGTCCAACTATATCCCGGAGGCAGATGACCCTTATCCTATAAGCAAAGTCTTTATTGAAGATGAAGAATTGGTCTTTTTCCGAAATAAAGACGACTTAATAAAAAAAGTGAAATTCTATCTGGAAAATGGGGAAAAACGCCAACGCATGACGGAAATAGGGCGCCAAGCCTGTCTGGAAAAGATGACTTATAAAGCGCTGATGCGCAATATGACGGAAAAACTTTCGGAAATGGCGGCGAAAAATTTAGCGGCGGCGGGCGCTAAGCGAAAGGAGCCGCGGTAAATTGACGCTGCATTATATGAAAGAATTGTTTTCCGTGATAGAGGCCGCGCAAGTTACGGACCGGAGCGGAAAAATCCTGGACCGGACGCAAGCGGCGGAAGCCCTGATCAGGCTCTTCGCCAGTCGGCGGAACGCGGGTAAAATCATGGCGGTGGGCAACGGAGGTAGCGCGGCTATAGCCAGCCATACCGTAAACGATTTATGTAAGAACTGCCGCATTTCCGCCCTGTGTTTCAGCGATTACGCGCTTCTGACCTGTCTGGCCAACGACTGCGGTTATGAAAACGCCTATAAAGAAGCTATAAACTTAATGGCGGATGCAGACGATATAATTATAACGATAAGCAGTTCAGGGAAATCCGCTAATATATTAAACGCCGCCGAGGCGGCTCTGGGCAAAGGCTGCTACGTTTGCACCCTGTCCGGCTTCGCTGAGGATAACCCTCTTAGGAAAATGGGCGACGTGAACATATATGTACCGTCGGCGCGTTATGGAATGGTGGAAATGAGTCATCAGGCCATACTGCACATGATAACGGACTGTATCAGCGAGCGCTTTCAGCCCGCGTGAATAACAAGGAGGCTGTACTATGATAAAATCCGTTGTAACCGGAGGATGCGGGTTTATAGGTTCCCATGTCGCGGACCGGCTTTTAGCTGAAAAACATGAAGTTACCGTCATCGATAACCTGACGACCGGCCGCCTGGAAAATGTGGAGCATATAAAAGACTATCCCGGCCTAAAAATAATAAACGCGGATATAAGGGATTACGACCGTATAAAGCCGTATTTTGACGGCGCGGATTACGTCTTTCACCTGGCGGCGCTGGCCGATATAGTACCTTCTATCCAAAATCCCCGCGACTATTTTACCGCCAATGTGGATGGAACTTTCAATGTTTTAGAATGTGTTAAAAATACACATACGCTTAAAAAACTGGTATACGCGGCCTCTTCTTCGTGTTACGGCATTCCTGACGCTTACCCCACGAAAGAAGAAGCCGCCGCCCGCCCGGAGTACCCCTACGCGCTTACGAAACGGCTGGGGGAAGAATTGGCTTTGCACTGGGCTAAACTGTACAAAGTCCCCGTAATTTCCCTGCGTTTGTTTAATGTTTACGGCCCGCGCTCACGCACCGGCGGGACCTACGGCGCGGTATTCGGCGTTTTTTTGGCGCAGAAGCTGGCGGGTCAGGCTTATACGGTAGTAGGAGACGGGACGCAGACCCGGGACTTTACTTATGTGACCGATGTCGCGGATGCGTTCTATACGGCGGCGCTTTCGGAAATTACCAATGAGATCTTCAACGTAGGCAGCGGGGGAACTTATTCGGTCAATCAACTGATCGAACTGCTGGGAGGCGACAAAATATATATACCGAAACGTCCGGGGGAACCGGATTGTACTTTCGCCGATGTTACGAAAATAAAGTCTCTGCTGGGCTGGAGCGCCAAAATTTCCCTTAGGGAAGGCGTCGCTAAAGTCCTGGAAAACATTGATTATTGGGAAAAAGCTCCCGTCTGGACGCCGGAAAAGATCGGCGAAGCCACAAAAGATTGGTTCAAATATCTGGGAAAGCAGGAATGACATTGGGTTTGTTCATAAGCAAGGAAGATTTTGCAAAACTGAGGCCGGCTTTTAAAGCAGAAAAGAAAACTGTGGGACTTTGCCACGGCGTTTACGATTTGCTTCATCCCGGCCACATTATCCATTTTGAGGAAGCCAAAAAACAATGCGATATTCTGGTGGTTTCCGTTACTGCGGAAGATTTTGTGCGGAAGGGCCCCGGAAGGCCCTATTTCGACAACGACTTACGGATCAAATTCCTCTGTTCACTGGCCATCGTCGATTATGTAACGCTTTCAGAAAACTACACCGCCGCCGATGTCATAAAGGCGGTAAAGCCGGACTATTACATAAAAGGCGGAGAATATTCCCATCCGAACGACGATATTACCGGAAAGATAGATGAAGAAACGGCTTTAGCGGAATCTTTCGGCGGACAGGCTTATTTTACTTCCGGCGCAGTATTCAGCTCCACCAGACTGCTCAATAAAAATTTCCCGGTTTTGACGCCGGAGCTTAAAGAATGGATGGCGGAGTTTGGTAAGAAATATTCTTTCGGCGATGTGAAAGAAGCGGTAGAAGCTTTCAAAACGCTAAAAGTTCTAGTCGTCGGCGACGTCATCATTGACGATTATACGTTCTGCTCCGTCAACGGGCTCATGAGCAAAGACCGCGGTTATTCCACCACTTATACATACCAGGAGCGCTACCTGGGAGGCGCTCTGGCCGTCGCCCGGCACATCGCCCAGTTTTCCGGTAACGTTACTATATGCAGCGCTATGGGAAATGAGACCGATATTCACAGCCTGATGCTAAACAGCTTGAGCAAAGATATGAAGATCGACGTCGAATACGCGGACGGGATCAGCACCATTGTAAAACAACGGTATATATTCGAAAATGAAAAGCGCGATACTATCGAAAAGCTCTTTTCCGTTAACCGTTTGCCCGAGCGTTCTGTTTACCAGGACTTGCTCGAAGCGAAAATGATAGAAAAATTAAGCGGCGTTATAGAAGGTTTTGATCTGGTAGTGATCGCTGATTTCGGACACGGTCTGTTAACGCCGGGGCTCAGGGATTTTTTGCAGAAAAAGTCCATTTTCACAGCCTTGAACTGCCAGACCAACTCCACTAATTACGGTTTTAATCTTATAAATAAATACCACCGCGCCGATGTTTTTAGCCTGGATCAGAAAGAACTGCGCCTGGCGCTGGCGGACAACGCTCAGAGCGATGAAGCGCTCCTGCTGAAATTATGGGAAAGGTTCGGGAAAAATTCCGCTTTCCTCACCCGGGGCGCTTATGGCGCTATGGCGGCGGCAACCGCTTCCGTCGTCATAAACTGTCCTGCTTTCACGCTTACGGTAAAGGATACCGTAGGGGCGGGGGACGCTTTTTTCGCACTGGCCGCCCTTAGTGCCAAACAAGGTTTGCCTCCTGATTTGTCAGTGTTTTTATCCAATATGGCAGCGGCGCTGGCCACCAATATAACTGGCAATAAAGAAGCGATTTCCCAAGCAGGCGTTTTAAAATACGCTAAAACTTTGATGAATTTATAAAAAGCAGCGAGGATGCTGTTGATGAAATTTCCGGGAAATACTTAATTTGCCTCTATTAAGGTATTCTGACGGCTGACGATATAATTTATATATTGTGTTTTGATAGGGAGGACGACACGGTTATGAATGAAAGTAACGGCGTGTATAATCAATACAGAATTTTTTATCACGCGGATAAAATAAGAAGTATTCAGCGCAGCGAAAGGACAGCGCCCATATATGTGAGACTTAAACCCACTAACCTATGCAACCAAAATTGCTATTACTGCTGTTACGCCAACGGCAATTACAAAGGGCGGGAGATTGAAAAAAGCGATTACATACCCTGGCCGAAAATGGAGGAAATACTTGATGATTTAGAAGCAATGGGCATTAAGGCGCTTACATTAAGCGGCGGGGGCGACCCGCTTTGCTACCGTTATATCAACGACCTACTGACTAGAATCATCCGCATGGGAGTTGATTACGCCGTAATCACTAACGGCCAGGCGCTTACGGGCCGGACGGCGGAACAACTCGCGAACGCCAATTGGGTACGGATTTCCCTCGACTCGGCCAACAGTGAACATTATTTCCAAATGCGCGGCGCGCGTACTTTTGATAAAGTTATAAGCAATATAAAACGTTTCGCGGAAATGAAAAGCCCCAGCTGCGAATTGGGGATAAATTTTGTTGTTGCTAAAGAAAACAGCGGCGACGTATATAAAATTTGCGAAACCGCGAAAAATATCGGCGTCAATAATATTAAATTTTCTCCGGCTCTGCAATGGGATAATTCCCCTTTTTACCATCAGGATATAAAACGGGCGGTAACGGAAGAAATAAGCCGGGCGGCAGTGGATTTCGGCGGAAATGAATTTATAGTAACTGATAAATATTCAGACGACATATATTTTGCGCAAAACTCCCTCAAAAACTACGCCAGATGTTATATTTCAGAGTTTTTTACCGTCATCGCCGCGGATTGCAAAGTTTATATGTGCCACCAAAAATCTTACACCAAAGAAGGTGAAATAGGCGACTTATCGACCCAATCCTTTAAAGAGCTTTGGTTTTCCAAAGATATACAAGAAAAGATGAAACAATTCCGTCCAGATTGTGTTTGCGATAACGTCTGCGCTTTTGAGGAAAGGAACAGCCTTTTGAATTCGGCGCTGAACGCGGACGACCAGTTTATAAATTTTATTTAAGGAGGGCCTTTTATATTATGAAGTATTTGCGTCTCGATTTGCATAAACTGATCAACTCCGCCACTTAAAAATCCCAGCTTGTATGCGAATTTTATATGCGAAGAAAAGCAAATTTTCATAGTTAATAGGTTTATAAAAAGGAAGGAAACAGAAGATAATCATGGGACGTTTAGAAGAAATAGCACTGGATATAAGGCGTAAAATAATCAAAACAGCGTGGCGCGGAAAAGCAGGGCTAGTATCTTCCGCCATGTCCATCGTAGAGATAATAACCGTATTGTATTTTGACCTTATGCGCTACGATTCCCAAAACCCAGGATGGCCGGAAAGAGACCGCTTTATTTTGAGCAAAGGACACGGCAGCCTGGCTTTATACGCTGCTTTAAATAAAACAGGTTTTTTGAGTGATGCGATACTAAATACTTTCTGTCTGCCCAATTCTATTTTAGGCGCGCATCCCGAACGTTGCATTCCCGGTGTGGAAGCCTCGACCGGCTCTCTGGGGCATGGATTGTCTTTTGCGATGGGACTAGCTCTGGCAGGGAAAATGGACCGCCGTAATTATAAAACCTATGTCGTTTTGGGTGACGGTGAATGTCAGGAAGGCTCCGTATGGGAAGCTTTTTTAACTATTCCAGCCTGTGAGCTTACTAATCTCATAACCATTATAGACTGCAACCGCCTACAAGGCTCGGAAACCAACCGGCACACTCTGCTTATGTATCCGCTTAAAAACAAACTGGAGGCTTTTGGCTTCGACGTAAAGGAAATTGACGGACATGACATGAGCGCTATAAAAAGTGCTTTGACAGATTCCATAAGCAGATACAAACCCAGGCTGATTTTAGCCAATACTTTGAAAGGGAACGGTCTTTCCTGTATGGAAAATAAAGCGGACTGGCACGGGCGTGTTCCTAACGCTGCTGAAATGGAAAGCGTACTGGTCGATTTGGGCTTGGACAGAGAGGAGTTGGGTCTTTAATGAGAGTAGCATATGCTAAAGCTTTAGCGGAGATGATGGATAAAAATAATAATATTATCGCTCTTGTTGCTGACAATACTCTTTCCCTATGGAATGAAATTATTCATAATAACGGGGATCGTTTTTTTGATTTTGGCATATGCGAAGCTAACATTGTAGGAATATCCGCAGGTTTGGCAGATTGCGGCAAAATTCCATTCGTTTATATCATGTCCCCGTTTTTGGCCTACAGAGCATACGAATTTATAAGGGATGACGTTTGTTTTCAAAATATGAATGTTAAACTTGTAGGTAACGCGAGCGGTATTTCTAACAACAATTTCGGGCCAACACACCATACAACGGAAGATATCGCCGCTCTGCGGGCGATTCCTAATTTAACCATTCTTTCCCCGGCTACGCCTGAAGAAGCTTATCAGTCCGCTTTCGCGGCTGCCGCTTATACAGGCCCGGTGTATATACGGCTGGGGAAAATAAATGAAAAGGAATTTTACGGCAAAGATTATAAATTTCAGATCGGTAAGGGAGTTACCATGCGGGAAGGGACGGATATAACAGTAATATCCACCGGCTCCGTGCTATGCGAGGTTTTTGACGCGGACGAGATTTTGCGGACGGAAAATATCAACTTGAATATTATAAATATGCCAACTATCAAACCTCTGGATGAGCAAATTATAATCGCCGCAGCCGCAAAAACCGGCAGAATTATCACTTTGGAGGAACACAGCGTTTACGGCGGTCTTGGAGGCGCCGTGGCGGAAGTTTTAGCGAAAAACAAACTGGCGACGGATTTGAAAATAATCGGCCTTGAAGGTTTTGCCCAACGCTATGGCTGGCACCAGGACATAAAAAAAATAAACGGCTTATCCTCGCATCGTTTGCTGAAAGAAGCGAAAGCCATGATGAGAGAGGAAAAACAATGAAAAAAGTGTTGGTTACCGGAGCTTCCGGTTTTTTAGGGCGGCACACCGCCGAATTTTTGAACAGCCGCGGCTACGATGTGTACGGTACTTTCCGGCGAACGTCGGCTGAAATTCCCGGAGTAAGCATGTTTCCCTGCGATTTATCCAAAGACCTCACAGAAATAAACGTCCTCTTCGACGCTATTATTCATTGCGCGGCGGAAATACGCGGGAAAAGCGCTGCGGAGCATATAGACGGCAATATTACCGCTATGCGAAACCTTATTGATTTCGCGCGAAAAAATGCTGCCGGAAAATTTATATTTTGCTCCAGCATATCGGTCTATGGGGAAGTAAACGGGGAAGTAAGCGAAGACAGCGACAGAATAAACCCCGATTTATACGCTATGTCAAAATATCTGTGCGAAATACTTTTGGCGCAAAGCTCACTAAGTTCCGTTTATAATTTAAGGCTGCCAAGACTGATAGGTACGGGAATAGATTTTACTTACCCCTGGATACCAATGCTCTCGCATAAACTGCTCAATAACGAAGAGATTAAATACTTTAACCCGGAAATGTATTTTAATAACGTAGTTCACGTGAACGATGTAAATGTTTTTTTACTGAAGCTATTAGAAAAGGATACGCGGGAAACAGTTACGCTGAATATAGCAGTCAGAGACCATATGAAAATTATAGACGTGATAAATACTTTAAAAAAAGGACTGCAGTCAAGCTCAAGGCTTGTCGAAACCTCCGCCCCGGTTCGTCAAAACTGTCACAGCGTATGCGTAAATAGAGCGTTGGAGATGGGCTTTGAATCTATGACTATAAAAGACACGCTAAAACTATATTGCGCCGAAATCATTAAAAATGATTAATCATTCTATAATCAAGGAGTATTTTATGAAACTGCTGGACGAACTGAAAGCTTATGAAAACACCAACTGGCTGAATGATACAATTAGTAAAATAAGTAAATGGAGTGGGGTGATCATTTATGGCGCGGCTACTAATGGTGTAAATGCCGCAAATGTTTTGATCGAAAACAATATTAATGTTTCTTGTTTTTGTGACGATGACGAGCAAAAACTAAACAAAAAAATCCAAGGCTTAGAAACTATCTCCTTAAAAGAAGCCATGCGTAAATTTAGTAAAGACGCGCTTGTTTTGGTTTGCAGTTGTACCTATTTTGAAAAAATGGTGACGAACTGTTTAGAAATGGGCTTTAAGAACATAATGCCTTTTGTACAGTTGGTATTTTTCTATGAAACCATTTCTACTCTGTCCAAAATAGAAAATGAATTAGAAAAAATTTACAACTTATTGGCAGATGAAAAGTCAAAAGAGCTTTTTAAATGCCTGTTGATTGCCAGAATATCAGGAGATATTTCAAGGTTAGCGAACTTAGCCGACTCTTGCCAGTATTTTGACCCAAAGATCGTAAAACTGACGGAAACGGAAGTTTTTGTGGACTGCGGAGCATATGACGGAGATACGATAGCAGAATTTGTTCGCAGAACAAAGGGAAAATATCATAGCGTTTACGGCTTCGAAATGGACGAACAAAACGCGGATTCTTTGGAGGAAAACACCTGCGGCTTTGAAAATGTCTTCACCGTCAGGCAAGGATGTTATAATAAAAACGGAATAGTAAATTTTTTACCGGGGCTGGGCGGCAACTCTAATATCAATGAAAACGGCGAAGCGTTAGCTAAAGTATGCCGGTTGGACGATTTTATGAAAGATAAAGCGCATCCCACTTTTATAAAAATGGATATAGAAGGGGCGGAACTCAGCGCTTTGCAAGGCGCGGAATTTATAATAAGGAACTATAAACCGCTGCTGGCTATATGCCTATATCACAAACCTAATGATATATGGGAAATTCCTTTATACATAAAAAGCCTGTGTCCGGAGTACAAATTATACATTCGAGCGTATTCGACTATTCCTACAGAATATGTCCTTTACGCCGTTGTATAGATATTATTTACACAAGGAGTATTTTATGAAACTGCTGGATGAACTGAAAGCTTATGAAAACCCCAACTGGCTGAATGATACAATTGGTAAAATAAGTAAACGGGGGGGGGTGATCATTTATGGCGCATCCCGGTATGGAATTATTAGCGCTGATATTTTAATTAAAAACGATGTTACTGTTTTTTGCTTTTGTGACGATGACGAAAAAAAGTTAAACAAACAAATAAAAGGGTTGGATACCATTAAGCTTAATGAGGCCGCCATCCGTTTTGGAACAAACACTCAAATACTTATATGCAGTTATTCAGACGAATCTGTAATAAACAAAATGAAAGAGAACTGCGTCAAAAACGGATTTATGAATGTGAATTATATTATTCAATTCACGGCTTTTTACGAAACGATTTACAGCCTTTCTCAAATCGCAGATAAGTTAGAAACAGCATACGAATTATTAACAGATGAAAAATCAAAAGAGCTTTTTAAATGCCTGTTGATTGCCAGAATATCGGGAGATATTTCAAGGCTTGCGAACTTAGCCGACTCTTGCCAGTATTTTGACCCAGAGATCGTAAAATTGACGGAAACGGGAGTTTTTGTAGACTGCGGAGCATATGACGGGGATACGAT
>JAISDD010000261.1 GCA_031265005.1 Syntrophomonadaceae bacterium
TCATTTATCAGCATCCTTGTGGCGATATCCACATTTATCATGAAACTTATCTATTGGGACGCGTTTCCTATGGGAAGCGCCGCAATAGCCGTTGGAGTCTTTTTCTTGGGTTCCATGCAGTTATTTTTTATAGGCCTTTTGGGGGAGTATATTCTGAATATGAATATAAGGCTGATGAACAGACCCTTGGTCGTGGAAGAGCGCAGAATTAATTTTGACTGAAATTCTGGCTTTCGGCAGTTATTTAAGGGCCTTGCCATTACTAAGTTTATCCTCTTTAGACGGAAAAGCGCTTATGACACCGCTTTTCCCCCTCGATCATGTCGCATAAAAACGAACGTTTAAAACGACAAGAATAAAAATAACATTGAGCAAAAAAATATTTGACTCTTTTTGCAAAATCCAGTATTAATAGGTGGTTTGAAAGAGCGAGAAATTAGTTAGTTAGGTTAATTAACTGTCGTTTTTAAACGTTCGTTTCTTATGACAGATAGAAGAGATAACATTTTGCCAAAAACTTAAAATAGGGAGATATTTTCAATGTATACACGCAGTATAAGGATTTTAAAATGAAACAACCGGAAGGTAATTTTTACAATAAATATGAGACAAAAAACCCTCTCGCGAAAATATTGATGAGCAATTTTACAAACAGCTTTTTTGAATTAATAAACTCTATCACTGTAAAAACTATATTTGAAGCCGGCTGCGGAGAAGGGTATATGACGAATCTGTTGGCGGAAAAAACAAATGCGTCAATAATTGCGTCAGATATATCTGAAAAAGTTATAAATGAGGCTCGTCTTAGGGTTATAGGTATAGGGGCAGAATTCGAGATTTCGTCCATATATTCGATAGACCATCCGGACAATGCTTTTGATCTGGTCATTGCCTGTGAAGTGCTGGAACATTTGGATAACCCGTTAGTCGCCCTCAAGGAGCTCAAAAGAGTTTCAGATAAATACATTATTGTAAGTGTTCCAAGAGAACCTATATGGAGAGTGTTAAACATTGCGAGAGGAAAATATATACATGATTTAGGCAATACTCCGGGGCATATACAGCATTGGAGTATGAGAAATTTCAAAAAATTTATTGAGGCTGAACTGAAAATAGTATCTGTTAAAATGCCTTTGCCATGGACTATGTTTCTTTGTGAAAAATGACAAGCATATAGGGAAGGTGGTTTCATCATATTTTCTTAAAAACGAATTTTTTGCTGAAAATATAATTAGCTATTATCACAATAACAACTAAAATAATTTTACTGTAAAAAGGATCAAGCTTAAATAAACTCACTAAAAGTATGACACCGAAAAAATCTATCAGCGCGGTGCCGCCCCGTGCAATAGTGTATCTTCCCATTTCCAGAGCAAGCGCGGCAAAACTTGGAGTGGAACTCTTAAACACAAACAATTTATTTGTAATATAAACGAAAACCTTAGTGCTTATTATGGCAACAATGTTTGCTATTTTGTAGTCTGTAAAGAAAAGTAGCGCCTTAAATACCAATATGTTGAATACTGAGGAAAGAAGCCCGAAGAGCAGGTAATTCACGAAAAACTTGTTTTTTTTAAGTATCATAGCACCTTGTCGTTTTCTTGCTTTTCTTTGTAAACAGTTTCTATCTCAAGATTTTTTACACGGTACTGTATATCCTCCAAAAGCCTTCTGTTCGCCGCAACCACATCGGACAGAAGGCCTGTTATTATAGCTTCGGCACCCAACATTATTAGAAGAGAGGCCAATATCAAAGATTGCATATGTCCGCTGCCGTTGCCGCCGAAAAAGAATATTAAAAAACGGATTCCTGTTATAATCCCTAAAGATATGAGTATCATGCCCACCGCACAAAAGAACTTCAGCGGCTTATACATGATAAAAGAGCGAACTATCACTAGGGCGGATTTGGATATATAACGGTACATGCTTTTAAACAGGCGGGATTCTCGGGTTTCGGGATTAGTTTGTATCTTTGCGGTGCTTATCGCTGTTTTATTTTGCCCGGCCTGAATTATAGTTTCTAGTGTGTATGTGTACGCGTTAATAACATTTATCCGCATGGCGGCGCTTTTTGAATAGGCTCTGAATCCGCTGGTGGTATCAGGCACTTTGGTTCCTGATGCTATGCGGACAACAAAACTTCCGAGTTTCTGCAGTTTCTTCTTAAGCGGAGAAAAATGCGCCGTTTGGGATATAGGCCTTTCACCTATAACCATATCGGCTGTTCCCGAAACTATGGGCTCAACAAGTTTTACGATATCCTCTCCGCAGTATTGATTATCCGCGTCGGTATTGACTATTATATCCGCTCCGAGTTTTAAGCAGGCGTCAATACCTGCTAAAAACCCTTTTGCAAGCCCTTTGTTATTTTTAAAATTAACTATATGGTGTATGCCTAACTCTTTGGCTACCTGAACAGTATTGTCGGAACTTCCGTCGTTAATAATCAGATACTCAATAACATCAATGCCTTTTATACTCTTGGGCAGTTCTTTGAATGTCAAAGGAAGAGTTTTTTCTTCGTTATAGCAGGGTATCTGTATTATCAGCTTCATTTTTCGGTAAGATCGTGAAACTGGCAGCGATATGAAAAAGTAGCGGATATGCTAAAACCCGCTACGGGCGCGGGTTTGCCCCCACCCCCTATTTTAGAACGATGTTTGTGTTTTTTTGGAGCGGTATTAGAAGCCGTTTCAAAATTATCAGCTTCAAAACTGCATATGGGCATTAATAAATACCTCGCTGAATACATTCAGCTCAATATATTCAGCAATCAAACCATTGTCAAGTATTTTTAATTGTTGTTAATGTCTTTGGAATATGAACCGGACACCTAATAAAATAACAGTTAATATGCTAACTGTTTTGATATCCATATTTATATTGGATTTCAACTTGATAGATGGCGAGCGGTATTTTCACTGTATTTTCACTCTTTTCGTTTCATAAGGGAGAATGCGAAGAAGTTGACAGATCTTACCAAGATAATTACAATAGAATTAGGGAAAGTAAAGATCAGGCATACGGGATGGAAGTATGGTCTTGGGCGCAATTGTTTAAGGCGGAAATAGAGATGTTAGAAACAAATCCGGCATTATCCCATGCGGTAGAAACGATAAAGCAGTTTTCTAAGGACAAAGAGGCATGGTTACAGTTTGAGGCGAAGGAGAAAGCCCGTGCGGATTATCGGATACATATGACAGATAGCAGAGCATTATGGATCTTCCGAGCCAAGGCGGACTTATTTTGAAAAAGACCCTCTATCGCCTGATAAAAGCAGTAATGGGCAACAAATTTCTTGACCGCCTTGCCCGCCATATTCTTGATTATACTCCCGCCCTCCGCAAACAGCTGAAAG
>JAISDD010000039.1 GCA_031265005.1 Syntrophomonadaceae bacterium
AGCGGAGACTGTTGCTTCACTGGGCAGCCTTCAGTTTATCGATCAAACTACTAATAATATCGTAGGTGTAGAACTCAATATGAACCATATCCGCAGCGCTTATTCGGGTAATATATTAACTGCCGTCGGACAACCCATTCATGTGGGACGGAAAATTTTAGTTTGGGAAATAAGAATATACAATGAAAAAGATAAATTGATCTGTAGTTCCAGATGCACCCTTGCAGTAGTAAATAAACCTGCGGCATGAATACGTTAATTTTTAATCTTATTCTAATGTTCTTCCAATCTTCGTCTAATATTCGACAGTTATTATGTTTCTAAAATAATTAAGGAGGAAACATTAATGATAACTTTAGAAATGGTCGAAAAATTATGCTCCAAAGCGGACGTAACTTACGATGAAGCCCGGAGCGCCCTAACAGAAGCCGGAGGAGACATCTTAGAAGCGATTATCGCGCTGGAAAAGCAGGGTAAGGTTAAAGCGCCTGATAATGGAGGGAAATATTCATCCCAAGATTCGGCAATTCCTCAAGCTGCGTACAGTGGTCAAGAAAACGCCGACAGGTCTCACCAATATACTAATCATAAAAATAGCAAGAAATTTTCCAGCAGTATAAAAAACTTTATACATTGGTGCGGGCGAATAATAAACAAGGGCAACAACAACTTTTTAGACATGACAAAAGAAGGTCAAACAGTTATTGTTATGCCTGTTACCGCTGTTGTTTTGTTGTTAGTTTTTGCTTTCTGGATAGTAGTTCCTATCAGTATACTGGCACTGTTCTTTGGTTATAAATTTAGTTTTCGCGGTAAAGAGCTGGGAACTGAGAAAGTAAATTCAGTCATGGAAAAAGTTTCTCAAACTACCGATAACATTAAACAGGAAATAAAACATGATTTAGACTGATTTTTATTTAAACAACCTGTTTTATCGCGAGGATGTTAAATGTACAAAATACTGATCATAGAAGATGAAGAAAGAATCGCTCGATTTTTGGAACTGGAACTGCTTCATGAAAATTATGAAGTTTATAAAGCTTTTGACGGAAAGCGCGGACTTGAACTTTTTCAGCTCTGCGCTTTTGATTTAATATTATTGGATATCATGCTTCCGGGAATTAGCGGCATTGAAGTACTGCGAAAAATCCGCCAAACCTCTTCTGTGCCGGTAATCATTTTAACCGCCAGAGATTCAACCGTCGATAAAGTATTCGGATTAGACAAAGGGGCTGACGACTATATAACTAAACCCTTTTCCATCGAAGAATTGACGGCTCGTATACGGGCCGCTTTAAGAAAAAAAGCGGAATCTAATAAAATAAATAGTGAAGACTGCTTATCGTCTGGAGATTTACGTTTATTCCCCCAACATCACTTAGTCACTTACGGGGACGTTGAAAAAATAGACCTTACTAAAAAAGAGTTCGATTTGCTAAAAATGCTCTTGCTAAATAAAAACTTGGTTCTCACCAGAGAAAAACTGATTGAGCAAGTTTGGGGTTACGATTATTTAGGCGAAACTAATGTCGTTGACGTATATATTCGTTATCTGCGCAGTAAAATTGATGATGTATTCGGTAAAAGGATTATCCACACCATACGCGGCGTGGGTTATGTGATTAAAGATGGTGAAATCAAAGAAAGAACAAAATATTAAGCCTAACTCTTCCATAGCTTTACAATTAAACGCATACTGGTCGTGGCGTTTATTTCTTATATTTATCAAAATAAATCTGCTGCTTATTTTGATGGGCATATTTATCCTTATCCACATCGGTGAAAAAGAAACCGCTAAAATTTATCAGTACCATAAAGAAAACTCCACCGTTCTGCCAATTACCGATATAAATATCGACGCCTCAGATGGTATCAAACTGCCTAATTTCATAAATTTTTTATATGACCAAAAATTCTCTACACAAGAAAGAAGAATTGTTTTTAAAGACACTGTCAACAGCAACGAAGCGGAGAATAATCCTCCTTCTATTTATTATTATAGGGTATTTAACGAAATTCCGACCCCTTCTGCTGTCAGTTGCAGACTAGACGACAGCTTATACATGCTTATCGTTTTTTTCATTGTTTTATTGATTTTAGAGTTATTATTAATGTTCACTAACGCTCTGGCCGGCATTAATACCGCCCGGCGAAAACTGCAGCCGATTTCTCAGTTAGCGCGGCAGACTAACGTATTGCAAGAAGGCCGGCAACACCTTGACGCTTTAGGAAATTTGCAGGATTTGACCGGAGCTATCAACAACATTGATACCAATAAACTTAATATACGTATCGATATCAAAGAAGCTCAAGAAGAATTAAAAGAATTAGCCGCTGCCATCAACACTATGCTGGACAGAATAGCTGAATCCACCCGCAGCCAAACTCAATTTATAACTGACGCTTCACATGAACTCAAAACTCCTATTGCTGTTATACAAGGTTACGCTGATTTATTAGATCGCTGGGGCAAAGAAGATGCTGACACTTTGCAGGAATCTATTGAAGCTATAAAAGAAGAAGTCAAACGTATGAAAAACTTAACCAACGATTTGCTTTTCTTGGCCCGCAGCGACAGCCTTAAATTAGAGCAAACCCTTTTAAACGCAAATGAGTTGCTGAATAATGTTTATCGCGAAAGTATCCTGATAGACGCCAAACATCGTTGGGAAGTTCAAATTATTCCTGAAGAAATATCAATATACGGAGATTATGATCTTTTAAAACAAGTATTGCGAATCATCATAGATAATGCCATAAAATATACCCCCAGCGGAGAAAGCATAGTTTTAAAGCTGGCAAGTAACAGAAAATACGCGGCTTTTATCGTTC
>JAISDD010000041.1 GCA_031265005.1 Syntrophomonadaceae bacterium
TATCGCAAAAGATATTAGCCGATCATGCCGGCTTGGGATTTGTTGAGCCGGGACAGCTTATAAACTGTAAACTGGACGTGGTTTTAGGAAATGATGTGACTACTCCGATCGCGATACCAGAATTTAATAAATTAGGAAAAAAACAGGTGTTTGATAAGGAGCGGGTGGTATTGGTTCCGGATCATTTTACTCCGAATAAAGACATCAAATCAGCCGAGCAAAACAAAACTTTGAGAGAATTTGCCAGGCACTATGAAATAAAAAATTACTTTGAAGTCGGGCAGATGGGGATAGAGCATTGCCTGCTGCCAGAACAAGGTTTGGTGCTTCCAGGGTATTTAATAATAGGCGCGGATTCTCATACTTGTACTTATGGAGCGTTGGGAGCTTTTTCTACCGGCGTTGGGTCTACCGACATGGCCGCAGGCATGGCGACCGGAGAAGGGTGGTTCAAGGTGCCGGAAACTATCCGCTTTGTTTTTAACGGCGTTTTGCCTCAGTGGGTGAGCGGGAAGGATTTGATCCTGCGCTTGATAGGAGATATTGGAGTGGAAGGCGCAAGGTATATGTCGATGGAATTTACCGGGGAAGTAATAAGGCAATTATCTATGGACTCCCGCTTTACTATGGCCAATATGGCTATTGAAGCCGGAGGCAAAAACGGCATATTCGAACCGGATCAGAAAACCTTGGATTACGTATCTGAGCGTGCCCAAAAGCCTTTTAAAATATTTGCTTCCGATCCAGATGCTAAGTATTATGAAACCAGGGAATATAATGTGAGCAGCATGGAACCGATGGTTGCTTTTCCGCATAGTCCGGAAAACGTAAGGCCTGTTACGCAGGCGGCGGATATATCCGTGGACCAAGTAGTTATAGGATCATGTACTAATGGGCGCTTGGAAGATTTGGGCATAGCCGCTTCGATATTAAAAGGAAAAAAAGTTCATTCTCAGCTGCGGGTTATTATATTACCGGGAACTCAGAATATATACCTGGAAGCCTTACGCCGCGGCTATATTGAAACATTTGTCAGCGCGGGAGCGGTCGTCAGCACACCAACTTGCGGCCCGTGTTTAGGAGGGCATATGGGGATACTTGCTAAAGGAGAGAAAGTAATTGCTACTACCAATCGTAATTTTGTTGGCCGTATGGGCCATCCGGAAAGCGAAGTGTATCTTTCTAACCCGGCGGTGGCGGCAGCAAGTGCCCTTACAGGGCGCATTACGCCTCCGGAAGCGGTTACTTTAGAATAAGTGGGAGTTTTGGATTTGTTATAGGTTATCATGTGAATAAAATAATTGATGATTTTCATATGGGGGAGTAGTAAAATAAAACATCCCTTCAGGAAAGGATGATTGCTTTGAGTATAAAAGGCCGAGTACACAAATTTGGCGCTGACGTAGATACTGACGCTATTATTCCGGCTCGGTATTTAAATACTATCGACCCGAAAGAATTAGCCGCTCATTGTATGGAAGACGCGGATCCCAAGTTTCCTGCCAAAGTAAATGACGGCGATATTATCGTAGCCGGAAAGAATTTCGGCTGCGGTTCTTCAAGGGAACATGCTCCTATCGCTATTAAAGGCGCAGGGGTTTCATGTGTTATCGCTAAGTCTTTCGCGCGTATTTTTTACCGTAACGCTATCAATATAGGATTGCCGATACTGGAATCTGACGAAGCCGTGGACTCTGCTGTGGCTGGCGATGAGCTGGAAGTGGATTTGGCCAGCGGACGCATTTATAATTTACGCAGCAAAGAAGAATTTAAAGCTGAACCGTTTCCCGCTTTTATGCAGGAGATAATAAATAATGGGGGATTAATAAACTACTTGATAGACAAAGGATGAAAACAAATCTAATTAAGAGGTGAATAATAATTGTATAAAATAACGGTGTTGCCCGGCGACGGCATTGGGACAGAAATAGTACCGGAAGCGATAAAAGTTTTAAATACTGTTGGCGCCAGATTCGGCCATGAATTTTCTTTTACTCAAGCATTAGTGGGAGGAGCGGCTTATGACGCCGTCGGTCATCCGTTGCCGGATAAAACGTTGAGTCTGTGTAAAGAAGCGGATGCGGTTCTGCTAGGAGCTATCGGAGGACCGCAGTATGAAAATCTTCCGGTTCATTTGCGACCGGAAATAGGAGCTTTGCTGCCGTTAAGGAAAGAGCTGGCTTTATATGCTAATCTGCGGCCTTGTATTCTTTTCCCAGATCTCATACAAGCTTCCACTTTAAAAGAAGAGGTACTGCAAGGAGTAGATATATTAGTGATTCGTGAACTGACCGGCGGGATTTATTTCGGAGAAAAAAAACGCGGGGTTAATGCGGAAGGATTTTCTGAGGCCAGTGATTTGCTAAAATATTCCAGCATAGAAATCGATAGAATAGTGCGCTTTGCTTACGAAGCGGCTCGTGGGCGCCGTAAAAAGATATGTTCGGTAGATAAAGCTAACGTACTGGAATCTTCCAGGCTTTGGAGAGAGGTGGTAACTGGTCTGGCTAAAGAATATCCAGATGTCGAGACCACCCATATGTATGTTGATAATTGTTCTATGCAACTTATAAGAAATCCCCGTCAATTTGACGTCATTGTAACGGAAAATATGTTTGGGGATATACTGACTGACGAAGCGTCTATGCTTACCGGTTCAATAGGTATGCTGCCCAGTGCTTCTATAGGGGGAAAAGTGGCTTTGTACGAGCCGGCTCATGGCAGCGCTCCTGATATAGCCGGGCAGAAAAAAGCTAATCCCCTGGCGACTATTTTATCGGCGGCTATGATGTTAAGGTATTCTTTCCATTTAGAAAAAGAAGCAAAGCTGATTGAACAGGCGGTTAATCAAGTGCTGAATGAAGGGTACCGGACTCCAGACCTCCAGGAAGCGGGTAAAAAAATGGTTAATACCGAAGAGATGGGTAATAAAATATGTGAAATATTGGCGGCAAGCCGCTGAAAAATACTAATGAAGCGTGAGGTGGACGAAATTGGGGATAAAAAAACACAGATAAAAATTTATGACACAACTTTGAGGGATGGCTCTCAGTTTGAAGGGATCTCCTTTTCTTTGGAGGACAAAATTAAGATCGCCCGTAAACTTGATAATATTGGGATAAATTACATTGAGGGAGGGTGGCCTGGCAGCAATCCTAAAGATATAGAATTCTTTAAAAAAATAAAATGTGAAGAATTGCGCTACTCTACGATAGCTGCGTTTGGCTCAACACGTAAGCCTGGGTTAACCGTGCGGGAGGATCACAATTTACAAGCATTATTGGAAACGAAAACTAAAACAGCAACCCTGGTTGGCAAAAGCTGGGATTTTCATGTGGAAAAAGCTTTAAATACTACCAGGCAAGAAAACTTGAATATGGTATATGACAGTATTTCTTATTTAAAAGATCAGGGAATGGAAATATTTTTTGATGCCGAACATTTTTTTGACGGCTATAAAAATAACCCTGATTATGCTCTGGAAGTATTACAAGCGGCTCATAAAGGAGGCGCCGATTGCGTCGTTTTATGCGATACCAACGGCGGAACTTTGCCCTGGGAATTAGAAACCATTGTTTCTGAAGTGAGAAAATTTACAACGGCTTCCTTGGGCATTCACACGCACAACGATTGTAATTGCGCGGTTAGCAACGCTATTTTGGCTGCTAGATTAGGATGTGAACAAATACAAGGAACGATAAATGGTTACGGGGAAAGGTGCGGGAATGCTGATTTATGTTCCATTATTCCTATTTTAGAACTTAAAATAGGCTGGGAGGTTTTGCCTGCCGGTCATTTACAGTATTTGACCGAAACGTCTCATTATATAAGTGAATTAGCGAACTTGACCCATTACAATCATCAGCCCTTTGTAGGTTATGGAGCTTTTGCCCATAAAGGGGGGATACATGTCAGCGCTTTGTTAAAAGATTCTTCAACTTATGAACATACTTCCCCTGAATTAGTTGGGAATAAAAGGAGAGTGTTAGTTTCAGAGCTGGCTGGATTATCAAATATAGAATTTAAAGCGAAAGAATTTAATATTGACCTGGATGTAGACGCGGATAAAAAACAAAAAGCTATCAGCGAAATAAAAGTTTTAGAAAATCAAGGGTTTCAATTTGAAGGAGCCGACGCTTCTTTGGAACTGTATTTGCGTAAGGCGCTAGGTGAATATGAAGATTTTTTTTCGCTGGATAATTTTAAAGTAATATTAGAAAAAAGCAGAAAATATGATACTATTTCAGAAGCTATGATCAAATTAACGATAAATAATCAAATCTTACATACAGCCGCTGAAGGAGAAGGGCCGGTAAACGCTTTAGACAATACTTTACGCAAAGCTTTGCTGGAAGTATATCCTGAGTTGAGCTCAATGCATTTAACCGACTATAAAGTTCGCGTCTTGGACGGCAATGTCGGCACTTCCGCGAAAGTAAGAGTGTTAATTGATTCAGCTAATGAGCACTATAAATGGACTACGGTTGGGGTCTCGGAAAATATAATTGAGGCTTCCTGGCAAGCACTGGTTGACAGCATTAACTATTTATTAATGAAAACCAAAAGTAAAAATTTATGAGGCTGGGTGCTGGTGTTACTTCTGTGACAGGATAAAATGTAAAAATAACGCTTCCTCCTTTTGTATATTTTGGCTGCTGTTTGCTGCTCAATAAAAATAGGCGCGTCCATCTCGAAGAACTGTTTTTCCCAGTTAGGAATAGTATTTTCCTGCCTTTTTTAGTTTTTTCTAATTTTGTTTTCATGCAGCCAGAAAAACATTATAATTAGTCTAACGCATAACCATAATTTACATAATATGATAAAATTTTTTAAAAATAT
>JAISDD010000126.1 GCA_031265005.1 Syntrophomonadaceae bacterium
CAAGCGGCCGCGTTGTACGCCGAATACGATTGCCATGACGCACACCAATACCAATGGTCCCGTTCTTTGACGAGTTCCTTTACGTCGCCATTTAAGTAACCGCCAAAAAAAGCGCGGGCCGACGATTCCGAATCCTCCGCCACATAGGCGAATCCCGAAAAATTGTCGAGAAAACCTTTAGGAGTCGAGATATTTGTCGTCGATAATGACGCAGTTTTCCGCAGCCCCGGGGACGATGCGTTTCAGCAGTTCGCGCTGGTTTTCGGCGGAGTTGCCGTTAACCCTGAACCTGGCCAGCACGACGGCCTCGGCTTGTTTCGGTGGCGTGGAAAACATCAGACACGCCACCGCCACACAGCCGCACAGGGCCATTTTAAACTTCCCGTCCCCCACGGCTTAGTATTCGCCCCGGGCGTATCTGTCTTTTACGAACTTTTCCACCTGTTGGGAACCTTTGATAACTTTACCTCTTAAGTTACCATACTCTCTATATTCTAATTTCAGATTCTTTAGGTTCCTTGCCCTTCTCATAAATCCGACGTCATTGTCAATTCCGAATACATCGCCTCCCCTTGTATTTTCGCTGATACAAGTATCATAGCCCATTTCCATAGCGCTGGTTCTCATATGCAGAGCTTGGAACATTCTTGCGGGAACGCGCTTGTCTATTTCCAACCTGCAGTTGAAATACGCCCCGCCCAGCGCCATTTCACCAAAATCGCCTATCACGTCGGCCTGTTTTGGGTCGATGGAAACCAAGTTCCCGTCTTTGTCAAAGTTGAATCCTTTTTGCGAATTGAATATGCCAAACCCGATCGTCTGCTTTCCTTCTATGGTCTTTGTGGAGTTATTAAACCCTGCCGGCTGGCTCATATAATGATTATTCCACCTTGCCCTTAGTTTTTTATGAGAGTCGAAACCGTCCTTTCTGTTCTTGTTATAGTATTCCTTGTATTTGTCCGTTATAATATATCCCTTCTTTCCAATATCGTCGACGAAGTAGACCAAATCTTCGGGACAGCCGAATTCGATCAGCCCCATGCCGGCCGCTTCATGAAAGTCAAGTTCCGGATCATCGGTTATAACGCAATTTTCCGGAGCCCCGGGGACCATTTTTGTCAACAGTTCACGCTGGTTTTTAGCCGCGTTACCGTTAATCCTGAATCTGGCCAAGACAACAGCCTCGGCTTCTTTGCTCAGCGGCGAAAACATTAAACACGCCCCCGCCAAACAGCCGCACAGGGCTTTTTTGAAATTTTTGCTCTTCATAGACAGTACCTCCTTTTTGAAAAAGCAAACACTTATTCTTGATTCGCCATATATCACAAATTCATCTGTTTTATGCGACGAATTGTATACCTCACGCGCGGGATTTGTCAAAAAAATGATGTCCTAATTCCGGATAGA
Organism: Syntrophomonadaceae bacterium; assembly: GCA_031265005.1. GTDB lineage: Bacteria > Bacillota > Syntrophomonadia > Syntrophomonadales > Syntrophomonadaceae > JAISDD01. The sequence continues at coordinate 1,408 of JAISDD010000126.1, forward strand.
AAAATCGCTCTGAATATCCCCGCAAATTTTCGCTATATCGCGCTTGAGCTTGAAAAGCGTTGTAGCATAGGGAGGTCGAATTAAAAAGTAAAAAAACGTGCCGTTAACTCTGAAATTTTTGGCGCCGTAAAAGATTAAGCATATCATCAGGCGTAATCACGCTCACTACGGAAGTTTCAAAATCTTTCACGTTGCGTGTAACAATGTAATCCAATTTGTTTCGGACAGCGCAAGCCGCTTGAAGTGAATCTTCAAAATCTTTCCAGCCGTAACCGAAAGCCGTCAATATATCAGATTTTGTAACGCAGATTATTCCCACAAAAAGAAAAAGTGTTTTTATCGCGTTCTCGGTTTCGTTTCGTGAAGTATATTTTCGCAAAACATACATTGTATCCGTTACTGTTGTAACAGACATGTACCCCTCAACTTCTTTTACTTCACAGCGCCGCAGAGTATATCTCTTGACGCCAAGTATCCCGAGCGGCGGGACAGCACGTCAATGATGACGTTTGTATCAAGCAGCAGTTTCACTGTCTGCGCAGTCTTTCTTGTTTCGCCTCGTTTTCATCAACGCCGGGCGGCAATAATCCTATAAGCCTATCAGACAGAAAAGAGATTGTTTCGTTCATACCAAGCAAACGGGCGACCGGTGAACCGTTTTTAGTGATCACTATTTCTTGTCCGATTGCAAGGTCAAGATATTTACCGAAGTTATTTTGTATTTCAGTCGAATTTACGATCATCCGCGTTTCCTCCAATCGCTATTTTATTTTAGGAGAGTGTCATGGTTTAAACAAGCTCTACAACATCATGACGACTTCTTTTATTCAGCTCTAGCATGGTTTGAGTTGGTGCGAAGTCTCGCTCTAACGCTTGAATAAATCTCTCGCTCTCTGCTTCTGTCAACACAGTAGACGCAAATACTGTAAGCATTTTGTTTTCTTCGGCAAGTCGTTCAACTTTTTCACGAACCGCACTGCGAATGAATGCTGTCTGACTCAATTGCGTATATCTGGTACCAATATCAATCAAAGACTGTGTAATTTCATCCATCCTCAGAGTTGTTTTTTTCTTTGAAGCTGTATTTATACGGCTCATATTCTATTGCTCCTTTCTATATAAGATATATTGTATGGCTATTTGCCATACAAGTCAAGTGAATAGTTATTACCTCAGATATATGTACCAGGATGACCATCGCCGCTCAAATTAACCCTGTTCCGGCACCTATTGTCCCATATCCTACGCTGTCTTAATTTCAATTTCAGCGGCTTTTGCCGCTTTGATTAAATCATTGTCCAAAGAAGCTATCGGAAGATTGAGCCTGACGGCAAGTTCTAAATAGCAAGCGTCGTATATCGTCAATCCATACGCACGGGAAAGCCGCAAAACAAGCGGAATTTGGAAACCCGTTGGCGCGCCGTCCCGGACAATTCGCAGCTTGTCAAGCGCCGCGAGAGCTTTATCAACCTGCAAACCGGACAGTTTTTCTTTTTTCTCAAGCATTCGCAGAACATTATTTACCTCGAAAAGACACAAACACGGCGTAGCGGCTTGTTCTTTCTTCAGACAGAAAAGAACGTCTTTCGCGTAGCCGTTTTGCTCGTCCGGGCTGAACCATGAAACAATAACGGAGGCGTCGATAACGAACGATGAAATCATTACATTCTTCCTTCGTCGATCAGCGCTTTGATATTTTCTCCTTCGAACGCTCCGGCAAATTCTTTGCGCAACTCCATGATTTCGGTTATCGCCGCTTCCGCGCCGCCGTCTTCCTGTGCGTTGTGCGGCCGCATATCCACCACAGGAACGCCATGTAAGGTTATAGTGATGATTTCCCCACTTATCACTTTGTTCAGAACGGCGGAAAATTTTGTTTTAGCTTCATACGCTCCTATTAAGTTCATATTCATGTCAGCCTCCTTTCGACTACTCTAAGACTAGTCTATTTTAAGGCTAATGGCAAGTTATTTTTCCGCGTCTGGATAAATTTAGTTTGCTTGAATCTCAAAAACCCAGCACGTAACCCCTGTTTTCCTTCACAAAGCACACTATCATGTGCAGTATGATGAGGTGCGCGTCCTCGGCCTGTTCGTAACTCTCGGCGTCCACGTGCAGGGGGGCGTCGGCGCGGGCTCG
>JAISDD010000159.1 GCA_031265005.1 Syntrophomonadaceae bacterium
ATGAACAGTGCGCCCGGAGTTACGGCCGGCGCGTATAAAACAGACTTGAACTGCGCCGGTAGTACCGCCGCGAGCGAATTTACGGAAGAATTCTTACAGTATGACGATGCGGGAGTTGCAGAAGTTCCCACAGGCGGCCAGGAAAATTCGACCGCGCGGATATGGCTGGCCATAGAGTTTGTTGACGATGCCACCTACGTAAAATACCTTGAAACTTTGGGACTCCCGGCGGCTGAGTACAGCGCCGAAAATGGAAAACTTCCCGCTGTCGCGAGGAAAATCGGTTATGACAATGATTTGCAGCGTACGGTCTCGTTTGACGTTTTCAAAAACCGCTCCGTTTCCATCCCGGTCGTACCGAGCGCGGCGCTGGCAAACGATACGTTCGCAGCAAAGAATATAACATTCACCATCGTTGAGGAATTGCCGGCCTTGCTGTCTCGAACAGACTATTATGGATTTACCGCGTTTGCCCCCTATTCGGCAAAATCGCTCTTTCCGGTGTCTGAAGATTATTATTCCGGAATAAGCATGAATTTTTCCTCCGACGACCCACAGAAAAGTGCCGCCGAGATGGAAGACATGATGGCGGAAGCGGGTGTGACATCCGGCTACACGCTGTTCAATGTGGCGGAGGCATTAGAACAAAGCCGCAATATCCTGCTGGTCATTAATATTTTCACCTACGGCTTTGTCGTTTTGATTTCGCTCATCACTATCGCCAACGTGTTCAACACGGTATCCACAGGCATAAACCTGCGCAAGCGCGAATTTGCCATGCTGAGATCTGTAGGGTTAAACAGCCGCGGCTTCAACAAAATGATGAGCTTCGAGTGCCTTTTCTACGGGCTGAAAGCCTTGCTTTACGGTCTGCCTGTATCGGCGGGGATCACCTACCTGATTTACAGGGCGGTCCTGAACGGGGTGGACGTCTCATTTACGCTTCCCTGGGGCAGTATCGCCATCAGCGTTTGCGGCGTGTTCCTGGTTGTATTCGTCACTATGATCTACGCGGTGAGCGGGATAAAAAACGTGAACGTGATCGAGGCGCTGCGGGATGAGACGGCCTAGGCGTAAAATTTGTAAATTCGGGATTCTATTTGGACCAAGGGCTACGCTTGCAACGCCGATGACGGCGATATGTAATCCACGCCGCACTCAAGTTTAATCTTGTGCTTCGCCCTGCAAAGGTATACAATATAGTCAAAAGGGCAATGAACCCAGCTTTTTGCTTGTGATGGAATTTACCGGCGGCCGCAAAGCGACTTTCAACGCTATAGCCGTCGTTGTTGTCCCGCATCTGAAACGAGGCGAAATGATCGACATGGCACCGCTTGAAACGGATCTTGGCGCGAATGTAGCGAAGAATCTCCGCCATTCTATAAGCGGGACCTTTAATACTGAGCATGCCGGTACTATGGAACGCTTACCCCGAGCCACGAATAACTGATTTCTGATTCATAGCGCGATTCCTTTCCCAAATATGCGCCGCCGCGGTGGTGTCCGCTTGTGCCGCAAAGCTTCTGACCGCTTTGCTTTTTAGGTACTTATCCTAAGTACCCTTCACACTATAAAGCTTTTGTTTTATAATTTAATTATACTCAAAGAAAAGGAGACCATTTATGACCGAAAAAAATGCTATAACCATAAGCCAGATTATGATGCCTTACCAGGCTAATATTGCCGGAAATGTTCATGGCGGGGAAATACTTAAAATCATGGATAATGTAGCAGGAGCAGCGGCGGGAAAATATTCCAGAGCCAACGTGGTAACTGCCCGCGTGGATGAAGTCCAGTTTTTATTACCGATATATGTAGGGGCGTTTTTAAGTTGCACAGGCAAGGTGGTTTATGTGGGAAATAGTTCTATAGAAGTAATGGTAAGCGTTGATGTGGAAGATTTGAGTACAGAGGGGGAACCTCGCAAAGCTTTAAGCGCTTTTTTTACGATGGTGGCTTTGGACAGATCAGGCAGGCCGAAAAAAGTAAAACCGTTGATACCTGAAACTGATGAAGATAAAGAACTGTTTGAGATCGCGGAAAAGAAACATCAGGATATAAAAAAGAAAAAGAAGTACAATTAGATCCGGCCTATTTTCCCCATATTGAGCAAGAAGACGCCATATCCGTAAACGCCGGGAATAATACCGGCTTTAATTTCGTTAAGCGGTAAATTTAACCTCATGATGGATAGTTATTAAAATCCGTATCTTAGGCAGATGTGTTTAATAAGAATGTGTTGATGAAAAATAGGATAATAGGAAGATTTCAAAATTCATAAAATATGGATACGTGGATTTTGGTTTTATTTTTCCAGGTGGATGTTGCGCAAAATAACAAAATGATGGAACAAACGCTGGATTTATTTGAGGGTTTTTTATGAAAAAGACCTGATATTTAAAAAAAGTTTGCCGGATTGTCTAAGGTGTGAATTCAGCAGATAAGGAGTGTATTAATAATATGCCGGTCAAGGTATTGGAGAATCTGCCCGCTAAAAAAATATTGGAAAGAGAAGGCGTTTTCATTATAACTGCTGAAAGGGCAGAACATCAGGATATAAGGCCTTTAAAGATACTGATTTTAAACTTGATGCCTGAAAAGACAGAAGCGGAAGTTCAGCTGCTGCGGCTGTTAGCTAATTCTCCATTGCAAATGGAAGTAGAATTGCTGCAAGCCTCCACTCATATAACCAAAAATACGGCTGCGGAGTATTTGGATCAGTTTTATACTACGTTCGACGAAGTCAAAAATCAGAAATTTGACGGAATGATCATAACGGGAGCGCCTGTAGAATTGATGCCTTTTGAAGAAGTGGATTACTGGCAGGAATTGAGCGCTATATTAGAATGGAGCAAGACGAATGTCTTTTCGGTTTTGCATATTTGCTGGGGCGCTTTAGCAGGATTGTACTATCATTACGGAGTTGAAAAATACGCGCTGGATAATAAAATGTCCGGAGTTTTCATGCATAAGACCCTGATAAAAGAACATCCTCTTTTAAGAGGATTTGACGATGTTTTTTACGCTCCGCATTCGCGTAACAGCGATGTTAAGAGAGAAAATATAGAGAAAGTCGCGGAATTGGAACTTTTGGCATACTCCGATGAAGCAGGAGTTTATTTGGTAGCTAGCAAGAATAAACGGCAAGTTTTTGTGTTCGGACATGGCGAATATGACCGGGAAACTTTGTACAATGAATATTCCCGGGATATAAGAAACGGTTTGAACCCCAAAATACCTAAACATTATTTCCCGGCGGATGATTCAAGCCGATCTCCTAGCGCTAATTGGCGCAGCCATGGAAACATGCTTTTTGCTAACTGGCTGAATTACTTTATTTATCAAGAAACACCATATGATCTTAATGAAATTTGTTAAGGGAATTTTGCTGAAAGAATCATCTCTAAAATGGAAAAATAGCGAGTAAAATGCTAAAAAATGTTATTTTTAAATATTGCAACAATTTTATATTTAAGCTTAAATGCCCGATAACATAATATATTGTATAAAAAATGGGAAATAAATGAAATGAAAGGGGTAAATATAGTGTTGAAACAAATGAAAGGGTTTATGACAGGGATACTGGCGGGAGTATTTTTAGTGACCTCGATAAGCTCGGTATGGGGAGATCCAGTCGGAAGAACCATAACCGCTTATTACAATAACATTAAAATATATGTGGACGGTAAATTAATAAATCCTTTAGACGGCAGCGGTAAACCGGTGGAGCCGTTTGTTTATGACGGCACTACTTATTTACCGGTAAGGGCAATAGGTGAAGCTTTAGGACAAAATATTACATGGGATGGAGAGACTCAAAGCGTTTATATAGGGCAAAAACCATTGACGGAAGTCCCTAAAGTGTGGATCAATGATATAACTTCTTCCAGCTCCGATGTTTATGAACTGAGAGCCTGGACAGCGAGTAAAAAAGACAATACCGGCAAAACATACGCTCACGGAGGATTGCAGATAACTTCCAAAGGGAGAAGCAGCGGGGCGGAAAGTATAACTTATAAATTGAATTCTGATTATGTTTCATTTTCCGGAACATTAGTTTTGGCTAATGATTATAAAGATACTGATTGCAGCACTGTAGTGAGAATATACGGGGACGACAAACTGCTTTACACCAGTCCGGAAATAATTAAAGGTTCTCAGCCGACGGACTTTAAAGTAAATGTTGAAAGGGTCATGAATTTGAAAATTGAAATAAAGACGGAAAATCTGCAAAGAAGTAATTATTCAGGCGTTACGCAAATTGGTATAGTTGAAGCTGGCTTGAAATAGAAGAAAGTTACACAGGAGCCATATGAATAGATGAGCGGGCAGTATTTTAATAATAATTGCCCGCTTTATTGTTTTAACCGTAATATTTTATTTAAAGGAAAAAAGGCTTTTAAAATAAATATTAAGCTGATATTTTAATATTTTTTTGAGACGGCAATTAGTGCAAAAATTAGCGGGCGAATGGGCAGGAAGATTATTTTAAATAGGTGAGGATTGGGTTTTTAATTAAAAATACTGTTACCACAAATTATATAAAAGAAATATAATTAAGTATAAAGTATTATAATAATAGAAATTCCGTCAGCTAAACAGAAAGAAATTGCTAAATAACCAGTTAGCTATAATTGTTGACAGCTGATAAAATTAGTATTATACTTCCAACCAATACATACTTTGCATATAGATTATATAAGATTTAAATGGAGGCGAATCAAATGAAGGTATATGCTGATAATGCGGCGACGACAGCTGTCAGTAAGGAAGTTGTAGATGCTATGCTGCCTTGCTTTACCAAAATATACGGAAACCCTTCCAGTGTTCATACTATAGGACAAGAGGCGGCCATAGAGCTGGAAGCGGCGCGTAGTACCATAGGGAAATGCCTTAACGCTGAGCCTAGGGAACTATTTTTTACTTCTGGAGGGACCGAAGCGGATAATTGGGCTATTCAAAATGCCGCTATTATTGGGGCTAAAAAAAATAAACGCCATATAATTTCCAGTAGATTTGAACATCATGCGGTGTTACACACTTTGAACAAGCTGGAGAAGCAAGGATTCGAAATACAACTGCTGGAAGTCTACAGTGAAGGACTGGTCAGACCAGAGGATTTACAAGCGGCGTTAAGGGAAGACACGGCGTTGGTAACCATTATGTACGCCAATAATGAAATAGGGACCATTCAGCCTATCCCGTTATTGGGCAAAATATGCCGCGACCATGGAGTCATTTTTCATACGGACGCGGTTCAGGCGGTCGGGCATTTACCGATAGACGTTAAAGAACAATTTATCGATATGCTTTCGCTTTCCGCTCATAAATTCCATGGACCCAAAGGAGTAGGGGCTTTGTACTGCCGGAAGGGGATCCCGCTGAATGTTTTTATTGAAGGCGGAGCTCAGGAAAGAGGAAAACGCGGAGGAACAGAGAACATTCCGTCTATTGTAGGCATGGCAGCGGCTTTAGAACAAATAAGCCGGAAAATGGAGCAAAATAGCGATAAAGTCTTTGCTTTGCAGAACACCTTGATTGAGGCTTTAAGCGCTGTGCCCCACAGCCGTCTGAACGGCAACAGAGAAAAAAGATTGCCGGGGATTGTTAATTTTTGTTTTGAAGGGATTGAGGGAGAAGCTATGTTGTTGATGCTGGACGCGCTGGGGATATGCGCTTCCTCAGGATCGGCCTGCACTTCAGGTTCTTTGGATCCCAGCCATGTGCTCCTGGCGCTGGGGTTGCCTCATGAAATAGCGCATGGTTCTTTACGGATGTCGTTTAGCGAGTATAATAGTAAGGAAGAAGTAGATTATATTATTGAAAAATTACCGCCGATAATTCAACGGCTGCGTAGCATGTCGCCGGTATGGGAGAAAATCGAAAGGGGAGAATAACCTGTGGCTTACAGTAAAATAGTTATGGATCACTTTGAGAATCCGCGTAATGTCGGTAAAATTATGGATGCTGACGGAATAGGGGAAGTTGGGAACGCTGTCTGCGGCGATATAATGAAAATATATCTTAAAATTGACAATGATACTATCTCAGATGTGAAGTTTAACACCTTTGGATGCGGTGCTGCTATCGCGGCTAGTTCTATGACTACCGAGCTGATTAAAGGAAAAACGGTAGACCAGGCGTTGCAGTTGACTAATAAGGCTGTTATGGAAGCATTGGACGGATTACCGCCGGTTAAGCATCATTGTTCGGTTTTAGCGGAAGAAGCGGTCAAGGCCGCCATCGACGATTATTATAAAAAACATGATAACAAGGAGGTTTGCGGCGCCAGTACCGGCTGCACCTGTAAATAATTTCAAAATATATCATGGCGCCTGGAAATCTACCGGAAGATTTCCCATTTAACGTGATAAGTTTTTTCCCGTAAATCAAGGAAGAAATCGATAGCTTGATATGAAATTGACATAAAATAATAAGATAAAGGTCTTTAGATTATAAAAAATAATCGGCAGGCGGGAAAAAGGAGAGTAAATCTGTATTGGATGTTAAAGAACATATCAAGAAGCTGAAAGCCGAAAGGAACGCGGTTATATTAGCTCATTATTATCAAAGCCTGGAAGTTCAAGACGTGGCGGATCAAGTGGGCGATTCGTACGCTTTGGCTAAAATGGCCCAGTCGGCTCGCCAAGAGGTCATTGTTCTTTGCGGAGTGCGTTTCATGGCGGAAAGTGCTAAGATATTGAACCCGGATAAAACGGTTTATCTGCCGGCTTCCGCCGCCGGTTGTCCGATGGCTGATATGATCGAACCGGACGACGTCATAAAGCTGAGAGAACAGTATCCTGACGCGGCGGTAGTTTGCTATGTGAATTCTTCGGCGGCGGTCAAAGCGGTAAGCGATATTTGCTGTACTTCTTCTTCAGCGGAAAGGATCGTGCGCTCATTGCCGCAACGGCAGGTTATTTTTGTCCCTGACCAGAACCTTGGTTCCTATGTGGCGAAATTAGTTCCGGATAAGGAGATCATACTGTTTCCGGGCTATTGCCCTACCCATCACCGAATTGCAGCTGCTGACGCTGAAACGGCCAGAAACGAGCATCCAAACGCTAAAATACTTGCTCATCCTGAATGCCGGGAAGAAGTGCTGGAGTATGCTGATTACATAGGGAGTACGGCCGGTATTTTAGAACAAGCCTGTAACAGCAAGGAAAAAGAATTGATCATTGGTACTGAGATGGGAATCGTAGAGATTTTACAAAGAAAACTGCCGGATAAACGAATATATTCTTTAAAGTCGGCGCTTATTTGCCCTAATATGAAAAAAACAAAACTGGAGCATATAGAACGCTGCCTTGAAGGCAAAGCAGATCCGGTTGAACTTACGGCAGAGGAAATGGAAGGTGCTAGATTGAGCTTGGAGAGAATGGTAAGCGTATAGGTTGTTCTATCCTTCTTTTAAAAGAATATTTCGAACTTTCTCATTAAAAAACTGTATTCATTAAGAAATAAAAGAGCGGTGATACATATATAGATTTGTACATTTTGTATACTGCATGTTGTAGATTTCACGCAATATAGGCTCAGTATATAGTGTCCGTCTATACTTGCTTCACCACTTTCAAAAATAAAAATAAGGAGACGACAGATCAATTATGAGAAAGAGCAAAAAGTTTTTATCCCTGTTGATGGCTGCGTTGCTGTGCGTAATGCTGTTGCCGCTCACCGCGTTTGCGGCTGGGGAGATCGGCGTACAAGCGGGCGCGGCTGGCGTGTCCAATTCGCCCTATACGGATGGGTCGGTCGGCTTGCAATACGCGGATATCGTATATTTCGGCACATACCCGCAGAGCGAGTATACCGGCGACACGACGGGCTTCCCCGGGTCGCCCAGCACTGGAGAGGAGTACATGTCAGGCGGCGAGAAATACCGCTACCAGGACGGCGCATGGTACAAGTATGAACCTATCGCATGGCGGGTGTTGAAAAACGACGGGACGAGCCTGTTTATCCTTTCGGACATGGGGCTGGACTGTCAGC
>JAISDD010000246.1 GCA_031265005.1 Syntrophomonadaceae bacterium
TGTGGGGATTTTTCAAAAACAGAGCGCCAAAATCATATAATGTTTTGCTTTACTTTTCCGGCGCTGTGTTTTGCGGAGCTTTGCTTTTCTACACCTTGCCGGATATATTTCTATACCCAACAGAGTTTCTAATGATGGGTGAGAGCGCGTTCAGCACAGACTTCCTGTTTAAACTGATCGGATATTCGGCTGGCTTGCTGCTGGTTTTCCTTGCTGGTCTTTTTTTGTTTAAAGCGGGAATAAATTTATCCGGTAAAACCTATATGATTCTGCTGACTATCAGCGTTGGTGTTAACGCTGTCAACCAAATTTTGAAAGTAACGCAATCATTGTATGCTCAACGTATCATTCCCACATCAAGATTTCTGTTCAATATTCTGAAACAAGCTGTCAACTATAACGATTATTTTTTATATATGATTATGGCAGTTACCTTCTTGATTCCAGCGGTTCTATGGCTTAAAAACCGTAATCAAAAAGAGCCTTACGCCAACCCTGCCGAACATCGGAAAATTAAAGCTTCTTTGCGCAGTAAAAGACGCTGGAGCGTCGCTGTAATTTTTGGTTACGCGCTCGCCGTGTTATGCCTGACAGTGGTTAAAACTTATGAAGCGCGGGAGGTCGTTCTGTCTCCTATTGAACCAATGAATATAATCGGCGATGAAATCATCATACCTTCCGCCAATATTATGGACGGACATCTGCACCGTTTCATGTACACGGCTTCGGACGGAACAGGAGTGCGTTTTATTGTAATCAAAAAAAATGAAACCACTTATGGCGTCGGGCTTGACGCCTGTGATATTTGCGGGCCTACCGGATATTACGAGCGAAAGGATGAAATCATCTGCAAACTATGCGATGTGGTGATGAATAAGGCTACAATCGGCTTCAAAGGCGGCTGTAATCCCGTACCATTAGCCTATACGATGGAAAGCGGGAATATGGTCATACAAACTGCTCATTTGGAAAAAGAAAAAGGACGATTTAAGTAAGGAGGTTAAGAGATGTTCTGGAGGATGGTTAAAGGCGCTCTTTTCCGGCAGAAGGGTAAAATGCTGATGATAGCCTTCACAATTGCTCTGGGTGCTTCCCTTTCAACCGCCATGCTAAATGTGATGCTGGACGTCGGAGATAAAGTAAACCAGGAGCTCAAGACCTACGGCGCCAATATTAACGTTGTCCCCAAAGGAGCTTCTCTTCTGGACGACCTGTACGGCGTCGGTGACGGTTTCGGTTTTTCAGACAAATATTTGAAAGAATCTGAGCTGGGAAATATTAAGACTATTTTTTGGGCCTTTAATATCGTGGATTTCGCACCATATTTTGAAACAAGAGTCAGCTTAAACAACGCGGACGACGAAATAAAACTAACCGGAACATGGTTTTCGCATTATTTGGAGCTTCCTACCGGTGAAAGTCTCAATACTGGTATGATAAATATGAAAAACTGGTGGGATGTTTCAGGCGAATGGATTTCCGATCTTGATACAGATTCCGCTATGGTTGGCAGTTTATTAGCCAATCGATACCATATACAGGCCGGCGACCTCATTACCGCTAAATCAGGAGAGCAATCCCTATTTCTAAATGTGAAAGGCATTTTTAATTCAGGCAGCGACGAAGATTCTCAAGTTTTTGTTCCGTTGTCTGTAGCTCAAACGCTTGCGGGGCGTGACGGGCTCATCAGCCGCGTCGAAGTAAGCGCGCTTACGACGCCGGACAATGAACTTTCCAGACGGGCGGCGCAAAATCCTAAAAGCCTTTCGATCAAAGAATGGGAAACATGGTATTGTACAGCTTATGTAAGCGCTATCTGCTATCAAATCGATGAAGTTATGACCGATTCCGTGTCAAAACCCATACGTCAAGTGGCTGAATCGGAAGGCGCTATTCTAGAAAAAACACAGCTGCTTATGCTGCTAATTACTATTTTAAGCCTTGTTGGTTCGGCACTGGGCATATCCAACCTAGTAACAGCCAGTGTAATAGAGCGCAGCAAAGAGATTGGGCTTTTAAAAGCTCTAGGAGCAAACAACACCCCGATTTCATGGCTTATTTTAACAGAGATTTTATTTACTGGCGTTATTGGAGGCGTCGCCGGATATTTTGCCGGCCTCGGTTTCGCTCAAATCATCGGGCAGTCAGTATTTGGCTCAGCCATTGACATCAAGCCAATGGTTATCCCTATTGTAACTGTTTTGATTTTTACCGTAACGCTCGCGGGGAGTATACCTTCAATACGGTATATGCTTTCGCTCCGTCCGGCTGAAGTATTACATGGCAGGTGATTGATGATAAAACAACAAACTTTTTATTTAAAAATGATAACCAGTTCCCTTGTCCGGCGGCGCTCAAGGATGTTTGTAGCACTTTTGGCCGTGGCGATAGGAGCTACAGTGCTTTCAGGCCTTGTTACCGTTTATTACGATATTCCCCGGCAAATGGGGCAGGAATTTCGTTCTTACGGCGCAAACTTAATTCTTGTTTCTTCCGGCGACCAGCCGACGCTCTCAATCGACGCGACGGAACGCGCGAAACAGTATTTCCCGGCCGAAAACGTTGTAGGAGTAGCTCCATACAGGTATAAAGCCGCCAAGATTAACGAACAACCTTTTATGATGGCAGGGACAGATCTGGCTGAAGCGAAAAAAGCGAGCCCTTACTGGTTTGTAAACGGTAAATGGCCTGAAAGCGACGGCGAGGCGTTAATTGGTCAGCAAGTAGCGGACACTATCCATTTGTTGCCTGGAGGCGCATTTACGTTAACCGGCGCTAACATAGACGGCAAGAGCTTTACCCGCGACTTCTCCGTGTCTGGGATCATTCAAACCGGAGGAACGGAGGAGGCGTTTATTTTCATGTCTCTCGCTGATTTTGACAGCCTGGTAGGCGCTGGAGCGTTTGACGTTGTTGAATGCAGTATTTCGGCGACAGAAACTGAACTGAATAACATAGTAACCCAAATAACCGATAATGTTCCCGGCGTGGCTCCGCGCCTTGTCAAGCGTGTAACGCAGTCCGAAGGCACCGTACTCGCGAAGCTGCAAGCGCTTGTATACCTTGTCACCGTAGTAGTATTGCTGCTTACTATGATTTGCGTAGCGACAACGATGATGGCAGTGGTAGCGGAACGCCGCCAGGAAATAGGCTTGAAAAAAGCGCTCGGCGCCGGAAACAAAAGTATTATCAACGAATTTTTAGGAGAAGGCATCTTTTTAGGCGGATTAGGCGGACTGCTCGGCGTTGCCCTCGGTTTTGTATTCGCCCAAATCGTGAGCGTTAATGTATTCCATCGTTCCATTACTTTACAGCCGATACTGATACCGGCCACGCTCATTATGTCTTTTGTTATTACCGGACTCGCTTGCCTGGTACCGGTCAGAAGCGCAACGGACGTCGACCCCGCAATTGTTCTGCGCGGTGAATAGGAGGACAAAAATGAATTTACTGGAGTTAAACGGTGTATCGAAAATCTATAGCAATGTTCACGCGCTGCAAAAGATCGACCTCACTGTTGAGCAAGGCGAATGGCTGGCTATCATGGGGCCGTCGGGTTCCGGCAAAACAACCATGATGAATATCGTCGGCTGTATGGATAAACCGTCGCAGGGATCAGTTATTTTGCACGGCGTGAATATTTCACAGGAGAGCGCTAAAAATTTAACCGCTATTCGCAGAGATAAAATCGGTTTGATTTTTCAGCAATTCCATCTGATAAATTATCTTACCGCTTTGGAAAACGTTATGGTAGCTCAGTATTATCACAGCATTCCAGATGAAGTGGAAGCTTTACAAGCGCTGGAACGCGTGGGATTAATAGAGCGCGCCAAACATCTTCCGAGCCAGCTTTCGGGCGGAGAACAGCAACGGGTTTGTATTGCTCGGGCGCTTATCAACTATCCCATGCTGATATTGGCGGATGAGCCTACGGGAAATCTCGATGAAGTCAACGAAAAAATCGTCCTGGGCATTCTCCAGCAGCTGCATAAAGAAGGCAGCACTATTATTGTCGTTACACACGATCCTGAGGTAGCGGATGAAGCGCAAAGAACCGTTATTTTAGAACATGGAAAGATTGCCAGAATCGTTCAAAATAATTAAGGAGGTATAAAGAATAATGAATAAAAAATCTGTGTTTTTTGCATGTTCCCTTTTGTTTGTACTCGCGCTTCTTTTCGGTTGCGGAAGCGCCTCGTATAAAGACGGTGTTTTTACCGGAAAAAGCAGTGAGGATGACAGCGGCGCGTACGGCGAAGTTACACTTACTATAAAAAGCGGCGAAATAACCGATTGTGAGTTTGTAACATGGCAAAAAGACGGCAGCATCAAGGATGAAGAATATGGGAAAGTAAATGGTGTAATCGCCAATCAAGATTATTATGACAAAGCGCAGCTGGCTGTTGAGGCAATGGCTCAATATGCTGAACAGTTTAGAACAGGCAAAAGTT
>JAISDD010000273.1 GCA_031265005.1 Syntrophomonadaceae bacterium
CGCTGCTAACCTGATTTATAAGGCTCAAACTTAAATTTAATTATCATTTTCTTTAAGCGTATTCTCCGCGGATCATTTATTCTATAAGAATCCGCTTTTTTATATCTATGTTTACGAAATTTTATATATTTTCATAACTATCACAAGCGTCCCGCGCGCATAGAATTTAAAATCGCCAGCAGCGCCACTCCCACATCGCCGAATACCGCTCCCCACATAGAAGCCATACCTAAAGCACCCAAACATAATATGACCGCTTTGACCGTTAAAGCCAGGCTGATATTCTGCCAAACCACTCTTTTGGTTTTTCTGGCGATATTAATAGCAGTTAACAGCTGAGAAGGTTCATCCGTCATCAGTACCACATCAGCAGCTTCGATCGCCGCGTCCGCGCCTAAGCCGCCCATAGCCAGCCCTACGTCCGCACAAGCTAAAACCGGCGCGTCATTTATGCCGTCGCCGACAAACAAAAGTTGGCCTTTGGTCTTTTTTCTTTCCTTCAACTGCTCCATAAGGTCTATTTTGTTTTGCGGCAAAAGCTCGGCGTAATAGCTGTCCAAACCTAACTCCTTTGCTACTTTTTCACTGACTTTATTATTATCGCCGGTGAGCATGTTTACACTCTTTACCCCTAAAGCCCTCAGCCCGTCAACCGCTTTTTGACTGTCCGGTCTGATTTTATCAGCAATCAGTATATAACCGGCTAAACGTCCATCAACCGCTACGTATACAACTGTGTCGCCCGTATCGTCCTCCTTCCGGCACTCTATCCGCTCCCGCCGCATCAGCTTCATGTTCCCGGCCGCAACCCGGCGGCCGTTTACCGTGGCGCGCACTCCTTCTCCGAATACTTCCTCATAGTCTGATATAGCGCTGATATCGACACTCCTAGCGTAATAATTTTTGATAGAATTGGATATCGGGTGCCCCGAAAAGCTCTCCACGCCAGCCGCGTAAAATAATACTTCTTTTTCCGAAAAACCTTCCTCGCTTTTAATTTGGGTCACAGTAAAAATCCCCTTGGTCAAAGTCCCCGTCTTATCGAAAATAACCGTATCGACATCATTAAGAGCTTCTAAATAATTCCCGCCTTTTATTAATATCCCCTGCTTGGAAGCTCCGCCGATACCGCCGAAAAAACCCAGCGGGATTGAGATTACCAAAGCACAGGGACAAGAAACTACCAAAAACACCAGCGCCCGGTGAATCCAGCCGCTGAAATCGCCTGAACCAGATGCCAAAGGCGGTATAACAGCCAGCGCCAACGCCACGAACACTACGGCCGGAGTATAATAACGCGCAAATTTAGTGATAAATTGTTCGGTCGGAGCTTTTTTAGCGCCCACATTTTCCACCAGGTCTAAGATTTTACTGACTGTAGAATCGCCGAACTCTTTACTAACTTTTACGGTCAGAACGCCGTTTTGATTGACAGAACCGGAAAGCGCCTCATCCCCCGCCATAACATATCTGGGCGCTGATTCCCCTGTCAAAGCGGCTACATCTAAACTTGACTGCCCCTCAAGCACTTTACCGTCCAAAGGCACCTTTTCTCCCGGTTTAACAACTATAATATCGCCAACAGCTACCTCTTCCGGATTTACAATAACTAATCCATCTCCCTTTTTTAAATTGGCGTAATCCGGACGTATATCCATCAACTCAGTAATGGAGCGGCGGGAGCGGTCCACCGCCAAGTCCTGAAAAAATTCTCCCAGACGGTAAAATAGCATCACCGCCACTCCTTCCGGATATTCCCCGATAGCAAAAGCGCCTACAGTCGCCGCTCCCATCAAAGAATTTTCATCAAAAACCTGTCCGCGGACAATATTTTTCAAAGCCCTAAGCAGCACTTTGCCACCAATCAACAGATAGCTTAAAAGATATAATCCTAGCTCCCAAGCAGCGGGAAAAGTAAAAATGAGAGCCGTCAGAAAAGCGGCCACCCCTAATATCGCTGTTGCTTTATATACCCGCTCAAGAAGCGAGTTTTCGCTTTCAGGCTCTAAATCCGCCCGTCTGTAAGCTATTTTTATATCAGGTTCAATGCTAAGAGCGATTTCTCCGGCCTGTCCGGCCAAGTCCGCCAACCGGCCGCGGTCAAAAGATTTTATGGTCAGTTTTTGGCTTACCACATCCAAACACGCGGAATGAACCCCTTCTAAGTCATTGACCGCTAAATTTATTTTAGCCGCGCAATCAGCGCAGTTCAAACCTACTAAGTAAATAGATTTTTCAGCAGGAACGCCTACTTCCTCTTCCCTCAGTACAATATTTGGTTCATAAGGATACTTTTTTGCTAATCCTTTCTCCATCATTTATTTCCCTCCTTATAAAAAGCAGCTTTAAGCGCTCTCCGCGAGCAAGCGGCTTTTCCTTTTTTGTTCCGATGATTTATTCCGAAATATGGATCAAACCTTGCTGAAAAATGCTTTTAACATGGTCGTCGTCTAAGGAATAAAACACAACCTTTCCGTGCCGGCGGTATTTAACTAATTTCGTCTGTTTCAAAATCCGCAGCTGATGCGATATAGCCGATTTAGTCATGCCTAGCAGAACCGCGATATCGCAGACGCACATCTCCGCTTCAAACAGAGCGCATATGATCTTGACTCTGGTAGAATCTCCGAATACTTTAAATAGCTCCGCTAAATCTAAAAGAGTTTCTTCTTCCGGCATTTTTTCGCGGACCGTGTTTACTGTTTCTTCATGTATGATATTGCAATCACAGCGGTCAAACTCAACCATATAAGCTGACATATTTATCCCCCCCTCCATAAATGAACGATTGAATAATTGTTCAACTGTTATTATAAATATATAAATTTTATTTGTCAACCATAAAATAATTTATTCAGGATTTTTTTTACTGGAAGGGATTTGCACGGCAATTAATTTTAAACTTTTTTTCTTCCGCTTTCATAATAATACTAATCCGCAATAAAATCTGTTCCCTTAAAGCGGATTAGTACATACTATTTTCCTTATTCGCGGGCAAATATTTGTCCGCGTTTTTAATAAAGAATAGTATAAGAATCGCACACAAAACGCTTTTGCCAAGGGTTCTGTATGCGATACATTGGTGTTTTTTTATAATAATTTCTTCATAAAATAATAAGGAACGCTAAAAAAGTTATACCGATTCTATGTAATACTGAAATCCGGCGTCGGTTATAGTTTTTATAGTATCTTCGATGCTTTGGCCGTCTGTGGTCAGATAACCAGACGCAAATATGGAATCAACCGCGTAAAACATCATTTTTTCATAGCCTTTTAGGTAAACCTCACGCCCTCCGGCACAACGTATATCGGATTTAGGATTCAAAAGCCTGGTAAGACACAATACTTTGAGACAGTACTCCGGAGATAAAGAGGAAATATCTATACGCGACATAGCCGTACCTGGAACGGGGATCAGAAAATTAATAGGCACCGCCTGAGGGTTAATTTCTTTGATGGCGAACAACATATCGACCACATCGTTTTTACTTTCTCCCATGCCTATTATACCGCCGCAGCATATTTCAAAATCCATACTTTGGAGCATTTTTATATTAGCGATCCGCTCTTCATAAGTGTGGGTAGTGCATATGTTAGGATAAAAGTTCGCGCTGGTGTTCAGATTATGATTGATTCTGTTAACGCCTGCTTCTTTAAGAATCTGCGCCTGCCGCGGAGTCAAAAATCCTACGGAACAGCAAATATGGCTTGAAGTTTCTTTCTTGAGATTTCTTATATAACCGGCCAATTCGTCTATTTCCTGGTCGCTGAAGCGAATGCCGCTCAAGCCGATACAATGGCGGGATAAGTTTTTTTCCTGAACTGTACGGCCGTCTTGTAAAAGTTTGTCATAGGATACCAACTTGTATTTGCTGATATCAGCGTTAGAATCATGCGATTGAGCGCAATAAGCGCAATTTTGCGAACAATTCCCGCTCCGGGCGTTAGTTAGCAGCTGAATGCCGACCACATTACCCTTATACTTTTGCCGGATACAATAAACTTTTTCCAGTAATTCTGGAAGTTCTTCATCCGGCAGATTTAAAATATCCAAAGCTTCTTGACGGGATAAAGTCTCCGATTTCAAAATCATCATATATTTAAACCTCCGTGGATTAATCGGTTGAAAGCTACTTTTAAACTATGCTCCAGTCAACCGGGAACAAGTAAAACGCGCCCTTATTGCCAAATTTTTTGCCGTATTCTAAAACGCCGGGAAATAAAAAACTATTTGGCGAAATACGGATAAAAAAACAAAAACCCGGTCAATTATAAAAACAGTTCCGGTTCCGCTCTTCTTACTAATCCCTCTTCTAATTCTTGTTTATGGTATAAATAGCCGGGGTCTTCATAATATCTGGCATTTATGGGGCAATTTTTTATACAAGAACAGCATTTTATACAAATGCCAGTAAATTCTTTTACGTCTTCATAACTGATAGAACCCATCGGGCATAATTCGGCGCAAATCATACAGTTGGTACAAGTGTCGTCGGTTAAAGGTTTTACTTTGCGGATGTCAATGGAGTTTCCTTTGCGATCGCGCGGCTGATAATAACCTCGGTAAGGATCGGGAACCCCTTCTACATGAATGGGGGAACCACTGTCTAAATCAGTGCCGTCTTTGACTTTAGCGGTTACTTGGTCAGCAAAAGCATGAGCGATTTCCATATCTTTCTGATCCGGACGGTCCTGGGCCAAAGTGGTGGAAAAAGAATGTTCTCCAATAAACGCGGCGGCGGCTATAGTGTGAAAGCCGTCTTTTTCCAGGATATCTCTCAACTCTATCAAAGCATCGTCATAGTTGCGGTTGCCATACAAAGAAACAGGTACGGCTATCGCTCCATTTCCTACAATAGTGTTCAAATATTTCAACAAAACATTCGGTACCCGCCCTGCGTAAACCGGGGTAGCAAAAACCACTAAATCATCTGCGGAAAAACTAAGGATTTTTTCTCTGGCCGAGGGCAGGGTAAAACTAAAGCACTTATGCGGAACATTTAGTTTTTCTGCGATAACGGACCCTATTTCAGTCGCTATTTTTTCGGTCGTGCCGGTAGCGCTGAAAAAAACAGACCACACATTTTTGATAACCATAAAATCCACCCCATTCAATAATTTTTTATAGTCTAATAATGCATTTTGTTTAAATACATAAAGCAAGAACGATCTCTAGTTATTACTAAAAATCGTCCCTGCTCCACATGAAAAAACAAAACACGAATGTATTATATCATATAAAAAAAGGTGGCGTCAACGGCTCTCTGCTTTTTTGTAAAAATTAGGAAAATATCTTTTGACAACCTATTCATCATGTTTGGCCCGCCTCACGAAGCGATCTATTACCGATCAGCAACGGTCCCATCAAAAAAGTAACGGCGCCGGTTCCAATCAGCAGCCAGTCTATGGCGACCAAATCACTAAGCGGTCCGAACACCAGCATACCCAAAGGCATCATTACGCTTGAGATCATAGACATAACCCCGAATACTCTGCCCATATAATCAACGTCCACTTTCGATTGAAAAATAGACATCATAGGGGTGTTGAACAACGGTACGGTCAATCCTACCATGCTCATACATCCTAAGTAAAGCCAAAAGTTTTCCAGCAAGCCGAGCCCTATCGCCTCAATGCCGAAAAAAACAGTAGCCGCTGACATGGAATAGATGCGGTTTTTGAAACCGCCCCATACGCCTATAACAATACCTCCAAGCATCATTCCCGCAGAAAATACGATCTCAAGCGCGGTCAGCCGCCAGATTTCCATTCCAAAATCTCTCGTCACTTGAAGCGGCGTCAGTAAAGCGCCGGGAGCCATCATAACGCTGAAAACAGCCATGAAAATCATCAGGCGTTTTATAAAAGGGCGCTGCTGGATATAGTTAAGCCCTTCTTTCATTTCCTGAAGATAATTTGACGGCGCGCTATTAGTTTTCTCTGATTTGGTATGGTCGGGAACTTTGACTAAGAAAAATAAAATGCCAACCCCTATAGAGGCCGTAACGACATCGACAAACAAAATAATTTCAATGGGCGCGACGCTGAGAATAGCGCCTGCGAGCATGGGAGAAGCCAATGTACACAATGATTGAATACTGTTGTTGATACCATTGATTTTCGTAAGGTTATTTTGGGGCACTATTTGAGGAATCAGCGCGTTTACAGCCGGCATTTGCACACCCTGCCCAAAACCGCGCACGGTGGCGCAAATGAATAAAAGAGCAATATGTTCTATTCCTGATAACAATAAAACCGCCATAAACAAAGTAACCAGCGCGATAGCCGAATCGGAGATATTTATAAGTAGTTTTCTATTGTACCGGTCCGCCCAGACCCCGCCGAAAGGTGATATGAAGAACATGGGCAGCACCGCGGCAATCGTAAAAAGGGTCATAACCGAGCCGGATTGAGTTTGCAGGGTTACATGCCACATGATAGCGTAACTCACAAGCATGGAGCCGAAAAAAGATAAGCCCTGCCCGGTCAAAAAGAGCGCCGTGTTCTTTTTCCAGTCCCTGTCTTCCGTCAGCGTCGTTGTTGATTCTGTCATGCCAATAAATATCCTTTCTTAGTAGTATATATTTTTGCTTCGCACCATAATTCGCAGACATTTTCCCGCTTGGCTTTTAAGCAAGTTTTGCCGGCTATGTTGTTTTTTAACACTGTTAATGTAAGTTTATTTGCTGGCCGCGGTTTTGCCTCGTCACTGCGCGCACAGCCGGGGTTAAAATCTGCGCAAGTATCCGCTTGGTGGTGTTAAGGGCTTTCACATATAGTACACTGTTTTTTATCATATCATAAACTCGGGTTGAAAGGAAAAGTTCTTAAACTTTCGCCGTATAAATATCCCTGGAGGGAACCATTAAAAAAGCTCCCTTACGGGAGCAAGGTATCTCGTCTTAATTATTGACAAACTGTTCAAACTCATCGAGGTCTATATCATATATCTTACCTTTATTAGTTTTTGTAACAACTATTGGAAAACCCATCTTTCGTAAACGGTCGCAAGTTTTTTGTATTATATATCTCGTTTCCTGCAATATATTCATCAACTCCGTTTCGTTAAACTCTTTATACGGAACAAACAGATTAACTTGAATAAGAGCCTCAGCCATTCTTTTCTCAATTACATTTAACAGCATTTTTTTCCGGGCTAAAAGTTCCATATAGTAACTCATTTTCTCCCTGCTGTCGTTAAAGTTTTCATAGGCCGAAGTTACAGCTTCTTTTACCAGCTCCAAAAACATCAGCACAAAAGGAGTTAAATCTCCGTTATTTTTCTTGTCATTGCCTATTTCAAAAGCCTCATAATAGAGCTTTATATTATTCTTAATCGCGCTCGACAAATACAGGGCTGGGATTTTCCCTAATTGTCTTCTTAAAATCGCGCTGCTGATAAATCGGTTAATCCGGCCGTTTCCGTCATAAAAAGGGTGAATATACCCAATAAAATAATGTACCAAAGCTATCCTGATAAGCCACGGTAAACGAAAGTCCTTTACTATTTTTTCCATGTTTTGAATTCCCTCAATAATCCTGTTTTCGGGATACACTCCTTTATGCTTGGATATTCTGGTAGCTGAGATAACATCCACCGCTTCTTTCCTGAAAAACTCTCCGGCCGGTTTCTCTGAAACAGCGATTTCCGGCGCGACAATATCATCATATAACTGCCTTAATCCAGAACATGTAAAGTAATCGTAAGCGTTAAGCTCATCTTTCATCAATAAGCTATACTTTTTAGCCATTCCGTAAAACCTCTTTTTAGGAACTGCTTCAGCGGCGTTAAGCGCGGCAATGATTTCCTTTCTAGTGCTGTTGACGCCCTCGATCTCATTTGTAAGCATCATCTCATCTATAAGCAATCTATTCAAGACATGATCCACGGCTATCCCCGGAAGTTGATGTTTTAGAGCTTGAACCTTATTATTCGCATGATATATTTCTTGCATCAAATTCATCATTTCATAATTTGGAACCACGTAAAAAGCAAAATCCGCCGTCTTTATGGGTAAAATAACCGTATCAAAACTATTCATCCGTTTTTGTTGTTCTTCAATATAATTTGCTTTTTTATAATAAAGCTTATTTAAGGGAATGTATTTCATAAAATCCACCTTTTTTAAAGCATATATAAAATATTATACCCAATCACTTTAAAAAATCCATCTTTTTTAAAATATATACACCATATCATACTAAATCATTTTAAAAACTTCCATTTTTTAAACATACACGCCAGATCATCTCTTATACCCCTTCACCCCACCCCATGCGGGAGTATCTCCTGACAAGGACAGGCAAGCGGGACACAAGAAAAAAACCAGGGGCATAAAAAAACCGCCTGTAAGCGGTTTTAGTCAACTATATATTCAGTTCATAATTCTAATACCCTCTGACGGAGGGGTTATCAAAAAAACGCAAGGGAAAACTTAAACTTTCATAGGCCATTTACACTATAGTTTTGGCAACAGGACGTTCAATTTCCACAAATACACTCGCGATATCTTTAAAAGGTATGTGGTCAATATCGACCCGTTTATCAGCGCGTATTATTTCACCGATATACATTTTATCCTGTTCCAGCACTTCAACGATTCTTGCGATTTCCCCGGTGCATAACTTAATTTTATCGTATTCTTTCAACATTTTAATCACCCCTAATCGTCAATATGTACGGTAATTAATCTCATTTCACCCATTTTAACGTCATCAATCCAACCCGTCAATACATTGGCCATTTTACCATTTTCGCCTTTTAACGTCACTATAACTTCATAAAGTTCGCCATATCCTTTGTTCCCTTTGGGTTTAGCAGGGAAGTTTAGGATATTATTTTTAATATTATCAATCAGCTTATCAACATTGTTTATATTATACCCTAAAGCCAATTCAAACACTATGGTTTTATCTTTATCCGCATTTTCATTTAAAACATATTTAGTAAATTTTTCAATTGGTATTACAATTTTGTCAGCGTTAGGCAATACATTCAATATCTTTTCACCATCCGATTTTATTATATGCTCGCCCCTTATTTTCGTCAAGCCGCTCTTTTCCGCGCTTTGTTATTTCTTCTATCGTCATTTTCGGTCTGATATACGCCCTAAATTTACTCCTAAACTTTCCGGAATGAAAAACGTTTTTTATGAAATTAGCCAGCCCCAATTTGGACCTTGTGCCCTTTGGGTATTAGCCGATTAATATACGGAGTTAGTTCATAATAGAATTTGTTTTTGGTAAAATTAAGATAAAACTAATAAAAGGAGTGAGCATATATGTCTAGTAATTTCGAATTCATCGATTTTTCAAAAGACAGCGCGGTAGGGATTATAACTTTAAATAAACCTGATACTTTTAATTTATTGAGTCATGAGCTTTTTTTCGAACTGGAAGAGCTGCAAAAAGAAATCGAGAACGATCAAAGTATCAGAGCAGTGATCATCAGGGCGGCGGGACGGCATTTTTCTTACGGTACTGATTTAAACGCTCTGCGAACGGTAAAACCGGAAGAAGTCAGAAGGCTTTTAAACCGTAACCAGTCCATAATACACCGATGGCAGGAATGGCCCATCCCTGTAATAGCAGCGGTTCAAGGCCGCTGCTTCGGCGGCGCGGTAGAACTTATTCTCAGCTGTGACATCCGGGTTATATCAGAAGACTGTGAATTAACTTTGCCGGAAGTAAGGCTAGGTTTGTCCCCTGATTTAGGAGGTACGACTAAGTTGACCAAATTGGTGGGCATAGGGCAAGCCAAGCGAATGATCATGGGATGTGAAACTGTTGGCGCCGCGGAAGCGTATAATATCGGCTTAGCGGAAATCGTAACCCCGAACGGCCAATTAATGGAAAGAAGCATGGAGCTGGCCAGAAAAATAGCCGGATACCCGCCCATGTCCGTGAGATTTTCCAAATATGGCATCAATTTAGCGGCCGAAAGTAGTTTGAAAGCAGGCTTATGGTTCGAGCAAGCGCAGTCGGCGGCCTGTTTCAGCAGTGACGACATGAGGGAAGCTATAAACGCTTTCAAAGAAAAACGTCAGCCGGTTTTTAAAGGCTGAATTTGAGACTGTTCATTCTGATAAGGGTAAGCATTATTTTACTGAAAAGCATCGTATTTTATTTAAATATGCCGCAACATAATTTCCAGTCGCGCATGGGGTTTGCATAACCGCGGCGGGTAAACTTTGGCAAAAGCTCACCTGCCGCGGTTTTTCATCAATTATTTTGCTATAAATCACAGCAGCAAAGGGAAGCTGATAGGAGTAAGAATGATAACTAAAAAATAAGCAATTATGTTAAATACGCCTCCCATTTTTACATAATCCATAAACCGGTACCCGGCTTTCAGAGTCATTGTAAGAGGAGTAGTCGCCACCGGAGTGGAGAAAGACATGTTGGCCGCCACTATTATGCCCATCGCGAAAGCGTAAGGGTTATAACCCATATCCTGACATATGAATATGGAAATAGGGACCAGCATGGCCACAGAAGCTGTGTTACTCATAAACTGGGTTAAGACTACTGTGATGAACATTATAGCGGCGAATATTACAAAAGCGGAAGCGTCTATGCCCACTAAATTTATAAAAGCGTCGGCGATCATTTTTCCGCCTCCGCTCACGGCTAAACCTTCCGCCAGTCCTAAAGCGCCGCCTAAAACGCCTACGGAGACCCAGTCCATTTGTTCAATGGCCTCTTTTTGAGAAATACAGCGGGTAATAACGCACAAAAGAGCCGCTACCATGCAAGTAAGTCCTATAGCGTCGAACACTTTAGTAACAAAAGCGGTTATAGTTAAGACAAAAATTACTAAAGAAATGATGACTTTAGTGTTATTTACCTCCGGCTTTTTTTCTTCCGTTTCTTCAGAAACGGGAACTTCCGCCATTCCTTCATCATAGCGGTCCCCCCATATTTTTTTGCCGACATTATAACCTATGGTGACGAAAAAGAGCACCATGACAACGCATATGGGAACGCCGACCCAGGCAAAATCAAAAAACTCAAAACCTTTCCCCAAAGAATTTATTAATAATCCTTGCGCTACGACCTGAGGAGTAGACCCTACTAAAGTACAAACTCCGCCGGCCACCGCTGCCAGCGCCACCGGCATGACCAGGTTCTTATATTTGAGGTCGCGGTTAGTAGCTGTCAGCCCGGTAAAAATCGCCATGAACATCGCCACTGTGGCGGTGTTGGATAAAAAAGCGGAAATAGCGGCCGCGGCCGTCATAGATATAGCCAAAATAACCCTTTCGTTATTACCGGCCACTTTTATAATAGCTTTTCCTAAAAGCTGCGCCGCTCCGGTGGCAAACATGGCGTTCCCCAAAGTAACCATACCTACCACTAAAAAGACAGTGTCTGAAGCGAACCCGCCGAAAGCCTGAGAGAAAGTCAAAATACCAAACACCGCCATTGCTGTCGCGCCCAATACCGCGGTGGTAATCAGCGGCAGCCATTCGGTAACGAATAATACTACACAAACGACTAAAATTATAATACTCAATACCGCAGGTGACATATACTCTCCTCCTTAATAAACATTTTTCCGTCAGCTGCCGGAGTAAAACTAACTTATCTTATTAGTCCTTCTCCATATGCCCATTTCTTGAGCGTCTTTTATAAGCTCGTCACGGAAATCAGGATGAGCGACATTGATTAGATTTTCCGCGACTCCCCAAGTGGGGAAGCCTTTAATTTTGGCCACGCCAAATTCAGTCACTACATTCATGGTATAGCTTCTGGGAGTGGTTACTACTCCGTTTAAAGCGGGTACTATACGAGAGATCAGTTTTCCGTCGCGCACCCTGGTCGCTTTCAGGCATATAAAGGATTTACCGCCTCTTGAATAAGTAGCGCCGATAGTAAAGTCCAGCTGCCCGCCAGACCCCGATATATGGCGATAACCCTGCGAACCGGAAACGATAGAACCGTAAAGATCAACCTGCAAAGCGTTATTAACACTGATCACTTTATCATTGGCCGCAATATTCATAATAGAATTGGTATAACCGGAATCATAAGCGGCGCAAACCGGGTTATCGTCCATGAAATCATAGAGACGCTGGGAACCCATAGCAAAAGTAAAAGACATTTTACCGACGTCTAAGGTCTTATATTTACCATTCATTTTTCCGTTCTCATAAAGATCAACGTAAGCGTCGGCCAGCATTTCGCTATGTCCTCCCAAATCTTTCACATCCGACTCAGCAATGTATTTTCCTACCATGTTGGGAATTCCGCCGATTCCTAATTGCAAACAGGCTCCGTCTTCAATTTCGCTAACAATATATCCGGCGATCTTTTCATCTTCGGGCGTAACTTTTACTACCGGTATTTCCAGCATGGGTTCATTAGCGCTTTCCACTATATAGTCCACCTGGGAAATGTGTAATTTTTCGTTGCTTCCTCCTAAACATCTGGGAACATTGCTGTTGACCTCCACAATTACTATATCCGCCAATTCTGCGCTGGCATAAGCAAATGAAGGAGAAGTCCCAAAATTAAAAAACCCATGCTTGTCCATGGGAGTGGTTTTGATAAAACATACGTTGGGAGCCGCGCAATAGCCCTTATATAAATTTTCAGTTTCTTGACTGTAATTACCCGGCAAGTGGAAACACAAGCCTTTATCTCCTAATTGACGGTCGGCGTGGCTGAAAAAAGAGCTGTGGTAAGTAAAAGACTTTTGTTCCGGATCGGCTAGCACGGCTTGGGAACCGGCGAAACCGGTAGATATTTTAATTTTAACGTCTGTAACTTCGCCGGCTCTTTTAGCCAAAGCCCTGTCTAAAGTTACCGGCGTCATTACGAAATGACTATATGCCACCCAATCTCCGGATTTTACAGCTTTTACCGCTTCGTCCGCGGTCCGCAGCTTTTCTTTATATAGATCCATATATTGTGCCAATTAATTTCCCTCCTACCTTTTTGCTGTTTTTTCATTCCCGTTAAATTTTTTTATGTAACACTTTTTCTATTATGTTACATACCTTTATGAACAGGAATTTTAAAGGTAAAAAAGAGTACGGTGAAGTGAGGAAATGACGGGAGGTGATGAATATTGAAAGTAGTTTGAAGCTTTATAAATAACAATCAATAACGCCCATGTAACATAATAGAAACTATGTTACATGGGCGAAATTTTTTTAAGGAGATTATTATATTATGGCTGCTACAGAACCTATCCGCGATAAAAACCAAGTCCGGGAATTGGCCGAATATTATCTGAAATCAGGTCAGTTACGCAATTATTGCCTTGTTGTTTTAGGCGTCCATACCGCTCTGCGCGTCAGTGACCTTTTACGCCTGCGCTGGGAAGACGTTTATGATTTTAAATCCTTCCACGTCCGTAAGAATGTCGCCGTAACCGAACAGAAGACCGGTAAAACTAAAATCGTAACTTTGAATAAAAAGGCGGTTCAGGCTTTGTCCTTGTACGCCGCGCAAGTTCCCGAACCACGCGGTTTTCTTATTGTCAATATAAGAACTAAGAAAGCTATCAGCCGTATCCAAGCTTACCGTATTATCCGCGGCGCCGCCGAGGCTCTGAAGCTGCAAGGCCGTGTGTCCTGCCATTCTCTGCGTAAGACTTTCGGCTATCACGCCTGGAAAGCGGGAGTGTCTCCGGCGGTCATTATGGAGATTTTCAATCACAGCTCTTTAGCTGTTACCCGGCGTTATCTGGGCGTAAGTCAAGACGATAAAGATAAAGTTTATCTGGGGCTTAGTTTTTTCGCCTGACGTTTTATGCTTTGCAAAATGTCATTTGTATCACTCATAAATTGGTACTTACACGGAATACAGTTTACACTGGCCGAAGAAATTGTTAAAAACAGAACAGTATGCGGACGAATTGTTCAGTATTGGAATTGAATAATAGCATTGTGCTGATTGCTTTGATTTGACGTGATCTGTGAATAGAGCAGGAACTGAGCTATTTTGGATGTCTTCAAAAAAATAATAAGCTGTGTTTGTGCGCCGCTAAATACGCCGCCATTAAGCCCAAAAGCTTAATGGAGTTTTTACCGTCTTTGCTGCGCGTGAACAATTTTTGTACTGGAAAATATTAAACTTGACCTACTTACAACTTACTATGCGGTGTTGCAGTAATAAATACCGCAACCTGTCCGCTCGTATTTTACATCCCTCCTATGCAAATAAAATCATCTTTTCAAAATGACTGCTGCTTATTGTATTTTGTACCCTGTTGTTAATGCACTATAATGCACAATGTGTGCCAATAATGAAAATAACTAGACTAGATAAGATAGCAGGCTGATTTATATTTATAATCAAGTGTTGATAAACAAGGCGAACCTGGTACAGAGTTGTCCAGTTCGCGCTACATTGTGTGTATTATGAGACAAATAGCTTTTTTAAAAAATTTTAACGATTATTGCGAAGGTTTTTCTCCCAGCGCGTCATTTTCTCAAATAGTTCGGGAATATACCTGTCGGTGTCGAGATAAAGACGCGTATTATCATGAAACGTAAGGTCGCAAACCCAGACCCTTCTATTGCCGGCGAAAGTTTTGCGGCCCTGGAAAAGGCCTCTTTTTTTGTATTCATAGGTTTTTATGGTCCTTATATCTTTGTACAAATAGGCATATTTTTTAAAAAAGCTTTTTACTACCATGCCTTTTTTATAAAGGCGTATATTATATGTACATTCATAAAAACTCAGCAAGCCGTAATAAATAAAAATAATTATGATAAATATTATAAAAACGAGCATATAACTTTGATATTCACCGTTAGCAGCGATGCTGCGCAAATAATTGCTTAAAACGGAGTAAGTTATCGCCAGCGCAAAGGCGATCAGAAAAATCCCTCCGCTCATATGTTTGCCTCTTTTACTCTTAATAACCGATATTAACGGCCCGTATTCTGGTAACTCGTTTCTGTTATAACCAGTCAGGTCTTTATCCGCCTGCGCTACAAAAAGCCTTTCCTTTACGTCTTCCAATGAAATTTGAACTAACTCCTTCTTAGCGTCATCGTTGCGTTCATTGGATGAATTAACGGCTTTAAAATCCATATAATGTTTTTTTATTATGGTATATATGATCACAGCTATAACCGCTATGGTTAAAAGCCAATATATTATATCGATGTTTATGTTATTGAGAATTTGCATTTATGAAACGCGCTCCTTTTTTATAAAGCTACAATATAAATAATACTATATTTGAACATTAAAGTACTAATTTAATTAATTCTGCAATTGGATATTGAATGGAAGATAAGTATCACGATGTCTCTTTTCGTCAGGAAGCGCCGCAGTCATTGAAGATATTTATATATTATTAACAGTGAGACCCATGGCGCAATTCTCCTAAAGTGTTGACGCGCCCATTTTCCGCTTGAGGTTGAATCCACTATGAATTTTTGGTATCATGTAAGCACAGTTTGAAAGAAAAAATATATAAATGTCGAAAGGTGAAAATAGCTGGAGTTTAGTTTATAAAATGAGCAATAAACATACCTCTAAAATGATCACGCCGATAATAATTACTGCTGGCACGGTAATATATATTATGTTTTGGGTCGTATTTATACTGTTTTCCGATTTTCCAATCGGGATTAAATTGTTGACTTTTTTGATAACTATAGCGCTGGCCGGCGCGAGTGTTTATGTTTTGGCGGAACGAATTAAAGAAATAAGGAGTGGAGAATACGATGATCTTAGTAAATACTGATTATATTTCCGGAAAAGAACTGCAAACTTTAGGCTTGGTAAAAGGCAGTACCATTCAAACTAGAAATATCGGCAGAGACATTACCCAGGCTTTAAAAAATCTAGTGGGCGGCGAATTAAAAGCTTATAACGAGATGATGATGGAAGCACGGGCGCTGGCAACTAAAAGGATGACGGAAGAAGCTGCCGCTTTAGGCGCGGATGGTATAGTTAATATCCGTTACGCCACTTCGTCAGTGATGCAGGGGGCGGCGGAAGTTATCGCTTATGGAACCGCGGTTAAGTTTATATAATTTCCTCAGTTGCCGGCCATTACTTTATAGCTGCTTTATGGGTCGTGAAAAAATTTAAAGCAAGGACATATTATGCTGATTATCAGAAAAAAGGACGACATTATTATCCCTTTTAAACAAATAGGAGAAAAAGGCTGGCAAGCTAAAACCAAAACTATAGTAGAAGCGATAGCCAAGAAATGGAACCTTGAATTGCCGAAACCCAAGACGGCGGAAGAGGCAGCCCAGCTGGAAGCGGAACTGCAAACTTCTCTTCCCTCCGGCTTGAAAGCGTTTTACCAAGAGTTCGGTGTTACGGACATCGGTGAAACATTGCAGGAATGGGACGATATCAAATGGTTAGTCGGTCTTTGGGCAGCCGCGCCTAAGTATGGCCCTGATTTAACGGAAGCGGAGCAAGCGGTTTGTCCTTATCTGGTAACTTTCGGAGGCTGTGCCAACGATGGCAATATATGGTGTTTTCATTCTGACACTAAAGAAATTTATTATTTCGACTATTATGAACAGCCTCGTATAACTAAACTTTATAACACTTTTGACGATTATTTGAAAAATTGTTTGATTTTGGCTCAAGCGGATTTTTTTGCGGAACCTGCCGCCAAAGAAGACGTTCTCAGATGGGGCAAAGAAATATTAGCGGATAATACTTTTTTTTAATCTTCGCCTAATATATAGCGAGATATATTTTGACAATGATCTCCCATGCGTTCAAGATTTCCGAGCAATTCCAAAAACACAGCGCCGTTATTGCCATTGCATATTCCTTGATTGAGCCTGTTGATATGAGCTTTGCGGAATTCCCGCTCCATTTTATCCAGAGTGACTTCATTTTTACTAATCTGCTCACAGAGGCTGGCGTCTTTATTTTCCAAAGCTGTGACCATTATGTTTATAGTTTCTCTCGTCAGGCTCAGCATGGATTCAACTTCTTTTTTGGCTTCGCCGGAAAAAGCAACTCCATTGTCCCGCGCGTAATCGGCTTCATAAATAATATTTTCGCATAAGTCGCCTATGCGCTCCATATCATGCAGAGAGCGCATCAGAGTATAAGCGTCTGTAGAATCTTTTTCATTAAAGCCTTTTTTGGAAGCTAAGGCTATATAATCGGCTATTTCTTTTTCCAAATTATCAATTACTTTTTCATTGGCCAGGGCTTGTTCCAAAACCAGCTTGTCATGGGTGTTCCAATATTCAGTAGCGTAAG
This sequence comes from Syntrophomonadaceae bacterium, assembly GCA_031265005.1. Lineage (GTDB taxonomy): Bacteria > Bacillota > Syntrophomonadia > Syntrophomonadales > Syntrophomonadaceae > JAISDD01. The sequence goes on from JAISDD010000273.1 coordinate 17,206, forward strand.
CAAATGCTTTGATATTCAGCTTTCCCATTCTTACAGCTTCGCGCGCGGCTTGTCTTAAAGCTACGGCCGGGTTGTTTAAAAAACGTTTATCAAGGTACTGCGGTTTTAAGGCTAAGATTTCGGGAAGTTCTTTCGAATCAGGTATGAGTTTGGTTACTAGCAGCGCTAAACCGCCTATAAAGGGGAATTGAATAATCGTATTGGTTATATTAAATACCGCGTGAGTTTGCGCGATTTGCATTTTTATATTCATAGAAGCAAAATTTTGCTCAATCCCGGGCAAAACTAATAAAATATGGTCAGTTGCAAAGCTTACCATCAAAGTGAAAATTCCCAGTTGAAAAAGAGGCAGGAAAATAATGGTGCCGATAAAGTTGAAAAAAAAGTGCGTAAGGGCGGAACGCTTGGCGGCTACGCTGGCTCCTATGGAAGCTAAAAGGGCGGTTATGGTGGTGCCTATGTTGTCGCCGAAAAGAACAGGAACGCATTGCTGATAGGCTATAAGCCCTTGATTGGCCAATTCTTGCATAACGCCTATGGTAGCGCTGCTGCTCTGTACCATCATGGTAAATCCGGTTCCGACCAAAACCCCTAAAACGCTGTTATCGCCTATATTAGCTATCGTACTGACAAAAGAAGGAAAATCTTTTAAAGGTTCCATGGCGGCGCCCATGAGGTTCAATCCTAAAAACAGCGCGGAGAAACCGAAAAGGCTTTTGGCTATATTTTTGATATTTTCTTTTTTAGCGAATAATATAGTAAATGAGCTGACGGCTAATAAAGGCATAGTATAATTTTGCAGATTGAAGCCGATCAAAAAAGCGGTTACGGTGGTGCCAATATTAGCTCCCATGATTATTCCAATAGAACGTCTCAAAGAGAGAAGGCCTGAATTTACTAATCCGATAGTTAAAACCGTGGTAGCGCTGCTGCTCTGTACCAGCGCCGTTACCAGCAAGCCGGTCAACACGCCGCGAATGGGATTTTTAGTTCCCGCTTCCAGTATGCTGCGCAGTTTATCGCCAGCGACTTCCTGTAAAGAGGAGGACATATAGCTCAGTCCAAATAATAATATTCCTAAGCCGCCCAAAAAACCCATTAAAATACCGACTACATTTATTTCCATTTTAAAAAAGTTCTCCTGATCCAAGTTAAATAATTATAACGTGTAACTGGCGAATAAAAAACTCCAGAAATATTTATCACTTTATATAGTAAAGGATTTATTCAACTTCTACAACTTTTCTTTAATCAAAAATTTAATGTTCAGCGAGAAAACGGAGTTGAGGCCAGGATAAATTTATAATATTCTTTTTTTATGTTATCCTTAATTTAGAGCAAATTAAAAAGCATTTTACAAACGGCCTGTACTTACAGCAGGGTTTAATTTTCAGCTTCTATAAGCAACAGGTTTTAATATTGAACGAAGCCCAAAGGAACATTATTGCTTTTACTGCTCATGGTTTATACTATTCTCTATTAAAAACGCGGACAAATATAACCTAAAGGTCATACCCTGCCCCTTTCGGGCGGGCACAAGCGAGATTTGCCCGCGAATAAGGAAAATACCCCTGCGGGGCAGATAGTATTTACTAACGTGTGCCCCAAAAGGGTATCCGCTTTAAGGAAACAGATTTAATCTTGTGCCCCGTAAGGGTATGCGGATTAGTATTACAATTGACATTTTATTAAAGGAGTTGATATCGTGCCATCAAATAATAATAAATGGCTTACGCTTATTATAATATCTTTGGGGATTTTCATTTCTTCCGTTAACGCCAGCAGCATCAATTTGGTCAACCCTACCTTAGCGCGAGTTTTCAGCATTGATATGGACCAGGTGCAATGGGTGGTAACTGTTTATTTACTGGTGGTAGGCGTGTTACTGTTACTGTTCGGCCGTATAGGCGATCTGATAGGCAGTTATAAAATTTATAACTGCGGTTTTTTGATTTTTACTCTAGGATCACTGTTCTGCGGCTTATCCGGAGAGTTCAATCTGCTTTTGGCCGCCCGCGCACTGCAAGGAGTAGGCGCGGCTATGCTAATGTCCACTGGGATAGGGATTGTAGCTACTACTTTTCCGTTGGAACAGCGGGGGCAGGCTATAGGCATCACGGTGATAGCCGTGGGAATAGGTAATATGGGGGGACCTGCTTTAGGCGGCCTTATTCTTACTCACTTTACCTGGCCGATGATTTTTTATATAAACGTTCCTTTCGGTATAATATTTTTCCTTTTAGGGCTGCGTTATTTACGCTCTCCGGTACCTGAAAACCGTAATGCCCCGCCTTTGGACCGTACCGGCGCTCTGCTGCTGGCGCTTTTGATCAGCGCGCTGCTGTTATGCCTGAGCGGAAGTTTTAAAGGCAGCGGCTGGTTTGTTTTAATTTTCATAGCTGTATTACCTTTGTTTGTATGGTATGAAAAACGTAATCCAGCGCCGTTGTTTAATTTTGAACTCATGCGCAACCGCCGGTTTACTATAGGTAATTTAGTGGCGTTTTTGTCCTACTTTGCGCAAACGTTAATTTTTTTCCTCATGCCGTTCTATATGGAAGAAGTGTTGCTGCTGCCGACTTCTACCGTGGGAATTATGATGATGATCTCTCCGTTATTTATGGCTATATCGGCGCCTCTGTCAGGAACCATGTCCGATAAAATCGGCGCCTTGCGCTTGATGCCCATAGCTTTGACCCTGCAATTAGCGGCGGTGGCTTTCTTTTTAAATTTACAGGCAGATTCTTCTTTGATTCATTTAGCCGTTGGTTTTATTTTGCTCGGAAGCAGTATCGGAATGCTGAATTCTCCGAATAACAGCGAAATAATGACTGCCGCGGGATTAAAATATTCCGGTTACGCCAGCGGTTTTATGGCTACGGTGAGAAATCTGGCGTTTTCTTTTGGAACGGCTGCTTCAGCCGGCGGATTTACTACACTATTCGACAAATTTGCCTCTATTAGTGAATTTAGTGACGCTTACATGAAAGCTTTACATTTAACAGTAACCGCCGCAGCCATTATAGTGTTAGTAAGCTTACTTTCTTGTATTTGGCTCAAACGGGTACAAGGCAAAATTGACCGCGTTCAAGATACCACGAACAGCAATTGATGAAAACGGCGCTTTTTCCTTTCCGACGCCAAAATAAAATTCTCTGCGGCTGCCGTTTTCTAATACTTTATTTCGCTGCAAAATAAAAATAATTTAATATGAGTTTTCTGCCTATTGCTTGTTGCGTAAATTGGTCTATAATTAATAAAAAAGTATATAAGGCGTTTTTTAAGTCGAAAATAGGAGGCAGCAATATGGAAAAACGAAAATATCAAAATACAGATAACAGCATCTCTTTGCTGGGATTTGGTTGCATGAGACTGCCGCTGCAAAGTGAAAAGTATGAAGATATCGATAAGAAACAGGCCCAGGAAATGATTGATTATGCTTATGAGAACGGAGTTAATTATTTTGACACGGCTTATCCTTATCATAACGGCTGTTCGGAAACTTTCATAGGACAGGCTTTAGCCCGGTATCCGCGTGAAAGTTTTTACTTAGCCACTAAAATGCCTATTTGGTTGATCAATGAACCGCAAGACGTGGAAAAAATTTTCGAGGAACAGTTACGAAAATGTCAAGTGGATTATTTTGATTTTTATTTGCTGCACAATCTTTCTGAGGAAAGGTTAGCCATTGAAAAAAGGCACCGGATATATGACCACTTAAATGAAAAAAAACGCCAAGGACAAATTAAATATTTGGGCTTTTCTTTTCATGACAGCCCTGAAGTCTTAGAGCGTATAATCAACAGCTATGAATGGGATTTTGTCCAAATACAGCTTAATTATATGGATTGGGAAATGCAGCAA
>JAISDD010000095.1 GCA_031265005.1 Syntrophomonadaceae bacterium
AACCGGTTTTAATAACATTGGCGACATTCTCCACAACGGCGCCCAATTCCGGGAATTTGCCTTTTAACGCTTCAACGCCGTTCCAAAACGCTTCCTTGATAAAAGCCGCGCCGCTTCCCAATTTATCCTTAATGTCGGCCAGTACATTTTCAAATCTTTTGCCTAGACCGCTGACAAAACCCTTGACGCTATTAACAGCGTTACTAAACCCGTCCTTAAAAACACCTGCGGATGTTTCGGCCATGGATTTTATTTTGGTAAATGCATCATCAAACGCGCCGCTTACTTTACCGGGCAAGCCTTTAACGAAATTGACGGCGTTGCTGAAACCACTCTTAAACCAATCCGTTACTTCAGTAATATACGATTTGATATTGTTGAATATTCCGGCAACGTCTACACCGAAAAGCCCGAATATATTTTTGACAAATTCAAAAATATCCTCAAAGAAATTCTTGAAGAAATCTCCAAAACCGGAAGCTATTACCCGCAGCCCACCAAACATACCCTGACCTATATCATCAAGCCTGGTAAACAGACTGCTTACCGCTTCTATCACGCCAGATAAATCACCTCTGAGCAATGCGGTGATTATTTTTATTCCTGTTTCAAAAATCGCCCAGCCTGTTTGAACTACGCCCCATAATACCTTAAAAGCGCCGATGGCTACCTGAATCGCGGATGTTATCACATTCATGGCCGTCTTAATTACAACCAAAACAGTTTTTTCTATGAAAGTGAGAACAGTCATAGCTACTACTTTGATCTTTTTCCAATCAACGGTTATTTCCCCGGTACCACCGCTAAACGCCTGGGCTATGCGTTTGAAGCAATCCAGAGCATATTGTTTCAATGCGTCAAAGTTTTTGACTACCGTATAAATAACCGCAGCTATACCCGCTATAATCCCGATTATTGGAAGTAATGCCCCTATTGTCGGGCCTGCGGCCAGTCCCATTTTTGCCATAATCAAAGGCAAGCTTTTCATTGCGGTGTTTATCAATTCTCCTAATGAGAAAACAGTCTTTAAGCCGCTTATGAACGTAGGCGCTATGACCAACCCGGCAAGTATTTTGGCAAGATTTTTCCATCCCCCTACAAAATCTTTGACCTTGTTGATGTTATCCCAAACGTTAGCCGCAAACTCTTTGATTCTTGCGATTATCTCCGGAAGCCGCTTGACCATATCGCCCAGCCATAGGCCGAAGTTCCGGCCAAGCTCCTGTATCGCTGGCATCTGATCGACAATCGCGTCTTTGAGGTGATCAAACGCTTCGGTAAGCGGCCCGATAGCGCTGCCGATAAACTGGTTCTTGAATCCGGTTACCGATTGCTTTAGCCTGGTTAATGCGCTTCCATAAGCCTCTGATTGTTTAGCCTGTTCATCTGATATGACAATCCCCAAATCCCGGGCTTCCTGTGATAACTGCTTGAGCCCCTCGCTTCCTTGGGCCATGGCTGCCATCATTTTCGGACCGGCAGTTTTGCCGAATAAAGTGACCGCTACCCGTGTGCGTTCCGCGTCATTCGGTAATGACTTCATATAGTCCGATATCCGCTCTAATGACTGCTCAGGCGTCATCCCGGCAAGTTTTTGAGCCGACAAACCAACATCCAAAAGCTGTTTCTGCATGGCCTCATTTCCGGCCGCGCCTTGTCGGACCGTAAGATTAAATTTCTGAAGCGCGGAATCAAACTCCTGGGCGCTTAATCCGGACTGTCCCATCGCATAAGTTAATTCCTGGTACGCCTCTACCCCTATGCCAAGGGCGGCTGATGTTTTAGCGGCTTTGTCCCCGGCCTCTGCAAATGAATTGGCCATAGAAACAACCCCGGCCGTTGCCGCGGCCACCCCTCCGGCAAAGCCGAAGGCCAGCTTTGCGGCATTACCGGTAAAGTTTTTCCAGTCTTTGCCGAGCTGGTCGGACGCGCCCTTCAAGTCCTCAAGCTGTTTCTTTACCGTGCGGATTGCCTGTGACGCTTCCGTTCCTTTTCCGCTAATTTCTAGCGCAAGAGACCATATGGTTTGCTTACCGGCCATTATGATATTCCTTTATCAGAATTACGGTTTCCCTTGCCTCGTCTTTTACGTGTCAGAGAAAACAACTTTCTTTTTTCAATTCCTTCGGGACTAGCATAAAATCTTTTTAGTGATTCTGCTCTTTTCTTTTTTGTTTCTTCCGATTGAATTGTACCTTTCTGTGACGGAGGTATTTGTCCCTTATGAGATTTTGACAGACGCTTCAATTGTTCTTCGGTAAATATGTGCCCTGGATGACCTTTTTGGGCAATAGATAATTTTGCCCTGGTTTCGTTAGAAACAAAAATCCCGTTTCGTATATAAGCGGCTTTTCGTTTTTCAGACCAGGGCTTTCCCCGATGAGATTCAGACAGTTTTCTTCTGGCCTCTGCGGTATGTTTCTTGCCTTTTCTATTTCCAATGAAATTTATTTTTTGCCTTTCTGTCTGATACTTGGTATTGTGTAAATATGTATGACACCATGTGAACATAGGAACTAATTCATCTACATTCCATTCTTCATAGTTAGTACATGCTGGGTTTAGATGGTGAAGGACTATAGACTTTCCAAATTTGCAAAGAGGGAAATGTTTACGAGCTTTATTATAGTTACTCCACCTCTTTTCATTTTTAGGTGCCTTTACCCATTCTTTTCTTGTCATCTGGTAATCCCTCACCGCCTATTTCTTCTTCAGCAATTCAGTATAGATTTCGTTGTATTTCCAACAATTCATATAACGGTAAATTTTCAAGGTCCGTAATTGAAGTGTTTGAAACAACACTTAACCCCACCACTGTCTTTCGTATGAAGTCGGCGGGGTCGGCATAATCAAATACAGAAGGTTCTATTTCTCGTCCGGCTGTTCTGCCGGACCGGTAAAACCCTCTTCATCCTCGGCCTTTTCTTCCTCATCATCGTTAGCCGTGAACTGATCGTAAAATTCCTGGGGGTTACGTTTTCCTACATAGGCCCCCACCGTTTGCCAAACAGCGTCATAATCATCTGCCGATAATTTTTCCAGAGAGCGGAATGGGACGCCCGATATAAGCCCCGCCATGCGGGCACAGTATTCGGAACTCTGGCTGCGGATAATCCCCGAAAAATTTCCCTGCTGGAATGTTTCCCGTTCGCATTGAATAATAGTCGTGCCCTTTACTTTGGAAAAATCCAAATCAATTTCGGTGATGTTCTTATCTTCCCATTTCAGCGGCTCCGACAGTTTTACTTTTACAGTACCTATGAACATTTAATCCTCCTGTTCCGTTAACCGACAAAGATATTACGGCGAAGCATTTCAAGCAGATCATATTTATTGACGGTATAAATACCCTTAAATACATCCCACTCCAAAACTTCTTCGCCATCCAGCCAGTGATGCGCATAATATACTTGAACCACAATCGACGCGTCGCTTGTTGCTCCTTGCTCTACTTTCCCCGGATTTGCCTGGCCAATCGGCCCTTTTAATATCCATCTATTAGGGACTCTTATGTTTGAATGGTTGTCTTTGTCAATAACAACCATCTCATTCCGCAGATCGAGGGTTCTTGTTGATCCAAGTTCCATATACCGGCAAATAGCGCCATAAATTATTGGTACAGAAACAGTAGCCGTCAATGCGTTCATGACTCCGGGAGCCGGGACATTTATTTCCCCACCGACTCCCGCACCTTTGAAGGTATTGGACATAAGCTCAAAGCTCGGGAGTTCTACAGTTACGGTACCGTCCAAAGCGGTGCCGGTATCAACGTCATAAAGCCTGAAAGTATTATTTCCGGCAGCAATTCCATTTCTCATTTCCATGCCTCCTTATTAAAACAGACCTTCAAGAAGGTCAGGGTCATAGGTGAATTCAAATACTAAAGCCTTCGCCGCATTGGGAGGCGTGAGGTGTACCTGAAATAACAACTGTCCGCTCATTATGCTCTGATTGCTGTTGTCAGCCTGCAAGAATTCCACATACCCGCCGATAATCGCGTTACGCGATTTCAGGGTATTGAGGTACTCGTTTGCCGTCAGCAATATGCTGTCTATCAGCAGCCGGGTGGTGGGCCTGTCCACGTTCTGCCGCATGGTACGGTTTACAACGTTCTGGACATAGCTGAACATACGGCGAACGCCGCGCTCAAAGTCCTTTATGTCCGTATTGCCGGGGTATGCGGCCGTCTCAACACCCCACGCCCTCCAGCCGTCAAAATTGATGAACGTACCGATACCGTTTTCGTTCAGGTAGTTAGCTTGTTCCTCCGACAGCATAGGGATCACGTTTCCGTCTTCGTCGCACATGCTTGTCATGCTCAGCGTTTTATTGGACGCCTGTTCATACGGAAGGCCGCCGTTTTTGTTGTCAACCTC
>JAISDD010000104.1 GCA_031265005.1 Syntrophomonadaceae bacterium
GGACTTTGGCAAAATAATCCGAGGTTTCACAATTCCAACGGCAATCGGGGTTGTTATCCTGTCCGATTGCAGTATGGTAATCGAGCGCACAAGCCGGTGTTCCGCAAGCCATCTATTCAAAAAATCATTGCCGCGTATAATCAGCGCAAACCGCAATTCATTGCGATTCTTGAAATAAATAACCGCAAAAGCCGTAAACACGACAAACATACCGACGAGCCAGATAATAGTTACCGGGGCTATACTCAAAACTTGTTCCTGCGCCGCTTGGGTTATTTGCCCCGTTACGCTCTGCGCTCCTATTGTATCTGCCGCCGGGGCGCTTGTTGACAGCGCATTTTCAATCACTGACCGAACGGCGCTGTCCTGCAACGCGTTTTTGGTAATCCTGTCTATGGCGCTGTATACGCTATACCGCAACGGGATAGAAACGGGTATGAGCAAGCGGCAGAGGGCAACGCCCCACAATATAAGGAACATCGTTTTGGGCAGTCTGTTCAAGGCGGCAGCACGGATTATTACAATAGCTGTAATTAGTAACCCGGCTGATATGCTCATATGCAAAATATTCATGCCATCACCTCACTCTAGTTTTTCAACCAGCTGTTTCAAGCGCTCTATTTCATCCTTGGAAAGCTCCTTACCGCTCAAAAACGCGGATAAAAATATTTCCGCAGACCCATCGAACAACTTGCCGATCAGCTCCGTCGCCTCATATTGCTGTACCTGTTCCCTTGTGATAACCGCCCTGCAAGAAAAATTGGTTCCGTAGCGTTCGATCGCCCCTTTGTCGATCAGTTTTCCAATGACGGTATAGGTTGTGTTGCGGTTCCACCCTGTTTGTTCCTTTAGGATTTTCGCAAGCTGTCCCGCAGTTAAATCACCTTCTTTCCATAAAGCTTCCATAACCTTTAATTCTGAATCGAAAACTTTGATTTCCATAATACACCTCCAACTATTGCAATAGTTATAATGCAATACTATCACGATAGTCATTCCTTGTCAATGACTATTTTAATAGAAATTATTATGCCCTGCCTGTAAAACACAAGCAGGGCATTTTGTCGTATCCGCCATTTCAGGACAGCTTGTCTCGAAGCCTGAAAATCCTTTATCTTTTTCTATTATGCCGATAAAACGCGCCGGATAATAAGTGCGTTTTATCGGTACTGCTATAAATTATTCCTCAAGAATTTTTACCGTGTATCCCGAAGGACTTATTTGTGCTATTTCCCCATTTGTTTCTGATAAGATAAACGTATCCCTTTCATTTATTGAAAGCTGGACGTCGCAGGATTGATTTACAAGCCATTCTGTTCCGTTTTCGGGCAATACATCATAGGTAACGCGCCATATACCTTTATAGCCCTCGTCAGGCTCGCCGCTTATTTCAACGCTATTGACCTCAACTTCGCCTAAGCCTTGATTTTTTGCTTCACTTATAAAAGCATCCGTTATCTTTGTTATATCAGTAATTTCAATTATATGTTTTCTTATTTCTTCGGGTGTGTGAACCGGCCCTCTGCCTACTCCCATTCCCGACGAAAAGTCAAGGGTGAGCGTTTCTTCCTGCGTCTTTCCATCATGGAATGTGGCAACAGCGCGGATGGCCATTTGTGGGGGAATGTGCTTAACCCAGTCCCAGTCTTCGGTTGTAAGCTCCATTCCCAAAAACAGCAATAAATCGTCTGTTATATCGTTTTCGTTCAACGTGAATTCGCTGCCGATTTTCTCAAAATCCCTGCCATACATGGTGACGGTGCTGCGTCCTTCGGCGTCAGTCCAGCCTATTGCCGGAACGCCTGCTTCGTAAATGATTTTCCCGTCTATTATTTTGAGTTGCTGTTTCGCAAAAAACCCGTCGTCCGTGTAAAAATCCACACTTTTGATATTTTCGCCCTCGCATTTCAGATCGATATTCAGGTATAGTTCTTTGCCGTCAAAATTACTGCTCCAATGCGATGTTTGTTCTAATAGATCGACCTCGCGCAACTCTATTGTGCCGTCAGATTGCTGTTCCATCGCGTAGGCTTTCAGGAAAAATGCGTTGTCCGCTTGCGGTGTTAAAAGCATGGTTCCAATCAGTACCAGGCATATTGCAGCCGCCATTGCAAGCGATACCGCCGCCTTAAATACAGAGCGTTGGCGCTTTGGCTCCATTTCGGCTCTCATTGCCGCCTTTGTAAGGCTGATCAAGTGTTGACTGGGCGCAACTTTTTCCATTTCATTTTTGTATTGCTTTTCAAACATTTTCAAATCCTCCATTTCAGTTTATTTTTTAATAACTCCCGCGCCCGCGATAGTTGTGATTTTACAGTGGCAGTCTTTAATTTTAAGGTTTTAGCAATATCGGCGACCAGCATATCCTCAAAATAGAAAAGATGTATGACTATCCGATATTTTGAGGGCAGCGATTGAACCGCCGACACAACATCAACATCTGTATTTTCTTCATCATGCGCCAATTCTTCCGGCAATTTCACAGTTTTTTTATTCCAGGCGGAAGCGAAAAATTTCCGGCTTGTGTTGACTGTAACTTTAATCAGCCACGCTTTTATGTGTTCGTCCGTTTCAAACGCAACCGCCGACTTGCACAATTTCAAAAATACTTCTTGAAAAATGTCGTCTGCATCAGCTCGATTTTTCGTTTGTGTGAACGCAATACGATATACCATATCGGCATATTTATCAACAACTTCATTCACCCAATCGCCGCGCGCTTGCGATTGACCCATTAGCCGCTACCCCCTTTCACTGATAATACCTTTCAGCACCCTAAAAGGTTGCAAAAATTTTTCAGCGCGGAAATATTTAATTTTCCTTTATACTGTTAAATCTTCCAGCTTTTCAGCATTTGCCGGAACAAGCTCAAGGTTCCCCTTTTTGATCGCACCCTGTATCTGTCCCGCTTCGCAGTGACACGCTATACTCGCATATCACAATATCGAAGTTCTCAAATAAGCATATATCGGCAAGCAAACTGCCCAATAAGAACAGCACAATTGACACACTCTCACCGCATTCGCCATTGTCCATAAACATGAATGGCAATGCCAATATCAGGCAGTATTGAAGCCCGGCAAATAAGTCATAAAACCTGAAACTGAAAGAAACAGGAATAATGCCTATTTTAATAGCTGCTGAAAAGATTGGTAAATATCTTGCGAAATGGCGCTTATTACAATAACTAAATATGCTTGCGGCACATGGTAAAGGCTGCCTGATATGAAAACCGCCTCAATGAGCGGATAAAACCTGAATGATATTTATATTGAGACTGGAGGCAGGAATAATAAATACGCCGGTATTGGACAAACACTGAAAAAGTAATCTTATTTCTGAGAAGCGCAGGAAGTTTTTGCTTTTCGTTAAATCCTAAAATTACCTAACCATAATAATTGAATATAAACATTTTATTTTCATCGATAGCCCATATTAAGTAACAATATCCCAAATCAGCGGATTACTTGTTGCCGCCGGGAAGTCAGTTATCATGTAAACATCACGCAACAACTTTTGCGCTTGCAGTCCGCTCGTTTCTGAGGAAGCGTGGATTCTGGCAATGTCTTGCCCTTTGGTAACCAGCTGGTGGTTTTTCACTAAAATTTCCAAACCTACCCTATGATCAATAATATCACCGATTTTTTGGCGTCCGGCTCCTAAATTCATGGCAATATTCCCTAAAGCATACGCGTCTAAATTCCTGATATATCCATCTCGTTCCGAAGTGACCGTAAAAACCCAGTCAGCCGGGGCCAGCCCATAATCATCCGCTTCCCAGTTCAATCTTCCCCCTTGGGCCCAAACGATATCCTGCAATTTGGCAAATCCTATGCCTAATTCGATGGCTTCTCTTACCCAAGCCTCAGCTTCAGCAAAATGCGCAAATTTATGCCCAAGTATCAGCATGTACGCCGCCAATGTGATACTAAGTTCCGTTAAATCAGCAGGCCCTTTCCCCTTCAAGGTGTCGATCGCTTCTATCACTTCCAAGCTGTTACCGACAGCCCGCCCCAAAGGTTGATCGTTATAGCTTAAAATCGCGACCATTTCCCGGTTGAGTTTTTTGCCTATTTGCACCATCAATTCAGTTAATTGATATGCTTCATCCTTATTTTTCATAAAAGCTCCGGACCCTATTTTCACATCCAACACTATTCCTTGAGCGCCGGCGGCAATTTTCTTGCTCATTATACTGGAAGCAATCAAAGGCCGGCTTTCTACCGTGCCGGTAACATCTCTCAGCGCGTAGAGTATTTTATCCGCCGGTACCAAATTACCGCTCTGGGAAATCAGCGCCGCCTTGATCCGGTTTATCTGTCCAATAAATTCATCATGCTCCAAATCAACTTTAAATCCAGGAATCGATTCCAATTTGTCAATAGTTCCCCCGGTGTGCCCTAATCCCCGGCCTGACATTTTAGCTACCGGCACCCCGGCCGCGGCAACCAGAGGAATTACCACCAATGTGGTTTTATCCCCCACTCCTCCGGTACTGTGTTTATCTACACAAATACCTTCTACGCGGGATAGATCCAACGTCTGCCCTGAAGCAGCCATAGATTTTGTTAAAAGCTCCGTTTCCAAAGCGCTCATTCCTTGAAAATAAACGGCCATCGCCCAAGCCGATATTTGATAGGCAGGTAAAATCCCGGAACTTATCCCTTGTACGATAAATTCTATTTCCTTTTGACGCAATTCCAAGCCGTCACGTTTTTTAATAATAATATCTTTAAAATTCATTGCAATCCCTTCAATAACGGCAAAAAACTTTCTCCTGCCCAAGCAGCCGCAGACAAATTAAAATAATCAGCAACAGTTTGACCCAAATCAGCAAAAGTTTTCCGCAAACCTAAAGCCACGCCCGGCTGCAAACGCGGCGAGTAAACTAACAGCGGAACATATTCCCGCGTGTGATCAGTGCTGTGTTTCTGAGTAGGGTCGCAGCCGTGATCGGCGGTTATTATCAGCAAATCAGCGCCCGATAAAGCTTCCATAATGTCCGGTATATGACGGTCAAATTCTTCCAAAGCTCCAGCATAACCTTCAGGGTCGTTGCGGTGTCCGTATTGCTGTTCAAAATCCAATAAATTGGTGAAAATAACGTCAAAGTCTCTATTTTTTAACAATGCCACCGTCTTGGCAATTCCTTCTAAATTATCGCTGCTGCTAAAAGAAGTGTGAATTCCGCAGCCAGCAAAAATATTTTCGATTTTACCGACTCCCACTACTTTCTTTCCAGCCTTATCTAAAAGCTGGAGTATATTTGCGGGCGGCGGCAAAGAATAATCACGGCGGGCGGCTGTTCTGTGAAAATTTCCTTGTTCTCCTGTAAAAGGCCTGGCTATGACTCGTCCCACAGCATACTCGCCTTGCAGCATTTCTCTGGCTAAACGACAAATATCGTAAAGTTTTTCCAGCGCGATAACTTTTTCATGGGCCGCGATCTGAAAGACGCTATCGGCTGAAGTGTACACGATAGGATATCCGGTATCCATATGTTCCTTTCCTAATTCTTTTATAATTTCAGTGCCGGACGCGGCCTTATTGCCTAAAGTTTTTGCTCCGATAAGTTTTTCAAATTCAGCTATCAGTGAAGCGGGAAATCCTTTAGGGTATGTCGGGAACGGCTGCTCCAAAATAACGCCCATCATTTCCCAATGTCCGGTGATAGTATCTTTTCCTTTGGAACGCTCCTGCATTTTGCCGTAAGCGGCTTTT
>JAISDD010000109.1 GCA_031265005.1 Syntrophomonadaceae bacterium
AAGGAAATCATTGCGGATTAGGTTTCTTGCCTAATTTTACTTAATTGACTCGAAAAATTGAACGCCTCTGAAATATCAGGCGTTTGGAAAGCTGCCAATTAACTTTTACCATGTTAATAACAAAAGGGTATGTATTACAAATGCAGTGAGACAGATATTTAATCTAATTACATAGGTCAAAAACAAAATGAGCATTGAGCGAAAGGCGCTCAGCAAAGGAAAATATCGAAAAAAGATGAAGCCGTTTAGTGGAGCTGCTGATAGCAAACACCGTGTTGCGTACCATGGCATGCTTTTTGCAATCATGTAAATATACAAATGCTTAACATATGAAAAAGGAGTGAACATATTGGACAAGAAGGCGTATGAAGATATCCGGGTTGGTGATCAGGCTTCTTTTACCAAGACGGTCGTTGAAGCGGATATCATTTTATTCGCGGGAGTTACGGGAGATTTTAACCCGGTACATATGGACAAGGAATTTGCTGAAAAATCATTTTTCAAAGAAAGAATTGCTCATGGGATGTTGTCGGCTGGATTTATATCTACAGTACTGGGAACAAAATTGCCGGGCCCGGGAACAATATATCTGAGTCAGACCCTGCAATTTAAGTCCCCGGTGAAGATTAACGACACTATTACCGCCCGAGTTGAAGTTATAGAAAAAGTAGACGCTAAAAGGATGTTACGTTTAAAAACGGAATGCTACAACCAAGATGCTAAACTGGTTACTACAGGAGAATGCTTGATGCTGTCTCCGGCTTAAAGCGGAAGGTCAATGGCTTGAGTTCATCGACATAGCTTAAAAAACGATTGGGGCTTGTAACTTGTAACATAGAAAAAAATTTATCACGTCAAGCATAAAAATCCCGCGTTAACGAGCGTTGAACAGAATATAGCAGCGATTGTTCAGCGGCGCGAATGGCAGCTTATTTTGAATATGCTAGAATTGCGGACGAATATTCAGGTATGATACGCTAAAATATTAAATAGCGGTTGCAATTTCAAATGACTGTACTGTAATGTATTGCTGATAAACATATAAAACAGTAAGTCTAAAATGAAAAATATACAATGTGTTTCATAATGAGACACAACCGCTCCAAATAATGAAGCACAATGATACAGGGTCATCAGTTGCATGGATCTAATGCTTAATTTAAATGATAAATAAAACGGAGAAACCATAGCTTTTGGGAAAATTACGAGAGAAAAAGCGGATAATTGTGTTAAAATAAAATAGTCTCAATCATTAAGGAGGGTAGCAGTTAAGTTTTAACAATGAAACTGCGGCGAATTTGTGTTTTTAAAAACTTTTGCGTAAGCGATGATATCAAACCGGTGCGGTCGTTTGCGTTGCATGTTTGAAAATGCGGCGTTGCGGTTATTAGAGATTTATTAGAGAATTAGTTACTTAAATCAACAACAAAAGGAGAATGATTATGGCCGAAAAATTTGTAAGCAGAAGAAATTTAGATTTTGTATTGAATGAAGTATTAAATGTCGAATCTTTGAACCAATATCAGTATTTTGAAGATCATAGTTCCGATACTTTTAAAATGGTTTTGGATACGGCTATGAAAATTAGCACTGATCTCATGTATCCTTATCTTAAAGAAATGGATGAGCAGTATCCTCGCTGGGAAGACGGTCAGGTTTATGTCCACCATTCAGTCAAAGATTTTTTGAAAGAAATTGGACAAGGCGGCTGGATCCAAGCTGATAAGCCTTATGAATATGAAGGGCAGCAGCTGCCTATGACAGTGCGTCAGGCAGCGAATATTTTATTCAGCGCCGCTAACTATTCTATGCATGTATATCCTTTGCTGACAGCGGGGGCCGCTAATCTTATTTATTCTTTCGGCACTGACGAAATGAAAGAAAAATATTTACCCAAAATGTATAACGGAGAATGGCAAGGCACCATGGCTTTAACGGAACCGGACGTGGGAAGTTCTTTAGGAGACCTCACCACTGCGGCTGAACCTACTGACAAAGGATATTATTTGATAAGCGGGAAAAAGATATTTATTTCTGCCGCTAGCAGCGATGTGGTAGATAACGTCGTCAATCTTATGCTGGCGCGTATCAAAGGAGCGCCGGCTGGTGTGCCTGGCATTTCTTTGTTCGTAGTTCCGGAGAAACGTTTTACGGAAAGTGGCGATCTGGAATACAATGATATTTATTGCGGAGGCATTGAGCATAAATTAGGGTACAGAGGATCCCCGATATGTCAATTGATTATGGGTGAGGGCAAGGATTGCCATGGTTATCTGGTAGGAGAACCCGGCAAAGGACTGGCTCAGATGTTTATGATGATGAACGAGGAACGTATCGGAGTAGGCGTAGGAGCTATCGGTAAGATTTCCGCTGCTTACTATGCTTCTTTAGAATACGCTCAGCAGCGCCGCCAAGGACGCCGTTTAGACGATAAAGATCCGACTCAGCCGATGGTGCCGCTGATTGAACACGCGGATATTAAAAGAATGCTGTTGTTCCAAAAAGCGATAACAGAAGGGTCTTTGTCTTTGGCTTTATTGGTTTCTTTATATCAAGATTTAGAATTAGTATCTGATGATAAAGAAAAATATTCTTTACTGATTGATTTTCTTATTCCCATTTTAAAAACTTATCCTGCTGAAATGGGTATTTTATCCGCCAGCGCCGCGATACAGATTTTAGGAGGATATGGATATTGCGGGGACTTTCCGGTAGAACAGTATTATCGGGATATCCGTATCGACGCTATCCATGAAGGAACTACCTGTATGCATGGGCAAGATTTGTTAGGCCGCAAAATCACCATGAAAAATGGTAAAGCTTATGAGCTTTTCCAGGAAGAAGTTGCAAATACTATCGGTGAGGCCGCTAAAAAACCTGAGCTGGCTAAAGATGTCGCTTCGTTG
>JAISDD010000254.1 GCA_031265005.1 Syntrophomonadaceae bacterium
GAAACATAATACTAATCCGCATTAAATCTGTTCCCTTAAAGCGGATTAGTACATACTATCTCGTGCCCCGCAGGGGTATTTTCCTTATTCGCGGGCAAATATTTGTCCGCGTTTTTAATAGAGAATAGTATAATCATGTAAAAACTCCGGGATAAACCGGAGTATTACGCGACAACAGCATTCAAGATCCCTACCGCTCATAACAAAACGCAGAAAAAATCATCCCCGCTAATCTTCAAATAATTTGCTGACCGACAGATCTTCATGAATCCTTAAAATAGCCTCTCCTACTAATGGAGCAATAGAAAGCACTTTAAAATTAGGCAGCAGCTTTTCAGCTTCAGGCTGAGGGATAGTATTAGTCACTACAATTTCCTTCAAGGGGGCGGCCGCTAAACTGGCCAGCGCCGGACCTGAAAAAACCGCATGAGTACAGCAAGCGTACACTTCCAACGCGCCCTTTTCGATCATAACTTCCGCGGCGGAACAAATAGTACCGGCCGTATCTATGATATCATCAATAATAACCACTTTTTTTCCTTCGACCTCTCCTATTACATTCATGATCTCAGAAACATTAGGCTCCGGTCTTCTCTTATCAATGATCGCTAAAGGACAATCCAGCTTAGCGGCCAGATCGCGCGCCCTGGTCACTCCCCCCACATCCGGTGAGAGGACAACTCCATTGCCATAAAATCCTTTAATTTTTAAATATTCAGCTATAGTTGGAACTCCGGGCAAATGATCCACTGGTATATCAAAGAATCCTTGTATCTGATGCGCGTGCAAATCAATAGTTACCACTCGGTGGACCCCTGCTTCTACCAATAAATTGGAAATCAACTTGGCGGTGATAGGGTCTCTCGCTTTACTCTTGCGGTCCTGGCGAGCATATCCGAAATAAGGAATGACCGCGTTAATTCGTGAAGCTGAAGCCCTTCTAAACGCGTCGATCATGATTAATAATTCCATCAAATGATCGTTTACCGGACTGCAAAGAGGTTGGATAGCAAAAACATCAACTCCGCGAACCGTTTCGTTAATCGTACACATGATTTCACCGTCTGAAAAACGTCCTACGTTGGTATCTCCAAGCGCAACTCCCAAATGAGAAGCAATTTCCGAAGCGAGTTCCACATTGGCATTACCGGAAAAAAGCTTCATTTTCCATTTAGATACCTTCATGGTTTTACCCTCCTGCCATCTTATTATTCTCGTTTCTTTTTCACCTTAGCCTGAGCTCTTTCCACCGCCAAAGAATCAGGCGGGACATCATGAGACAGCGAAGACCCGGCTCCGGTAACAGCATTCTTGCCGATAGTAATCGGCGCTATCAAGTTGGTATTGCTGCCTATAAAAGCATGGTCTTCAATAATAGTAACATATTTATCCTTTCCGTCATAATTGCAAGTTATGGTGCCGGCGCCAACATTGGCGTATTTACCAATAACCGCGTCCCCTATATAGCTTAAATGCGGTATTTTACTCTTTTCCCCCACAACTGTCTTTTTCAACTCCACAAAATCGCCTATTTTCACTTGATTACCGATTATCGTCTCCGGGCGCAAATACGAATAAGGTCCAATAGTACACTCATCGCCTATCTGAGCTTCTTTAACCCGTGAATATTCGACACTCGTATCATTACCTACGATGGAATCGTTAATAAAACTGCCTGGCCCTAACCGGCAGTTTTCGCCAATTTTCGTATTCCCAGCCAAAAAAGTGAACGGCAAAACCACGGTATCTCTCCCTACATCTACCGAAGCGTCTATAAAAGTCAAATCAGGGTCTGTAATAGTTACCCCCGAGTACATCAGAGCATAATTTTTCCGCCGGCGCAGTATTTTTTCAGCATAAGCCAGCTGTACCCTGTCATTTACCCCATAAATGTCCTCTTCCGACGGGTGCCGCAGTACCTCGACCTTTTGCCCTTTGCGATTTATAATATCCAGTACGTCCGGCAAATAATATTCCTTTTGGGCATTATTGGTTTTTAATTCATGTAAAGCCGCCAAAACAGATGCGCCCATAAAAACATAAATACCCGAATTGATTTCAGAAATCTCTCTCTGTTCTGGAGAAGCGTCTTTCTCTTCCACCACCGCTTCGAAACGCCTTTGCGCTGAACGTACAATACGTCCGTATCCGGTCGGATCTTGCAAAGTGCATGACAGGACCGTAGCCTGAGCAGCAGTATCTTTATGATGATTTAAGATAGCCCGCAGCGCGTTCGTTTGCAGCAGCGGAGTATCTCCGGGTAAAACCAAAAAATTTCTGCTTTTTTCCAGGTAAGGTTCGGCTTGCAATAAAGCGTGCCCGGTTCCCCTCTGCTCTTCCTGAACCGCGAACCGAAAGCCCTCCCCGGCCAATTCTTGCTCCACCGACGCGCGTCCATGCCCTACCACCACCACAATATCCTTGACCCCACTTTCAAGCACTGCGTCAATTACATGCCTTATCAAAGTTTTGCCAGCGGCTTTATGCATGACCTTTGGTATCTCCGAACGCATGCGCGTACCTTTCCCGGCCGCCAGAATAACTGCGGAATAATTCACCCCAAATACATCCTTTCCATCGTTTAGTAAGCATAGTCCACACCATACTAACACTTGTTTTTCAAATTCTACAAAAATAAAACAAATTCCTGTTTAATAATATTCCAGTATTTTTTTGTAATACCGATAAATATTAAGTAATAAAGTATCAGATATTGGTGAAAAATTATGAAAATAGCTATTCGCACTGATGCCGGCGCTTCCATAGGTTTTGGGCATTTAATCAGGATGAAATCTTTAGCGGCGGCTCTGTTGAAATCAGGCACAGAAATGGAAATATGTTTTTTTACCCGGTCCCCGTCAGAAATTGCGGCGGATTTTATTACCGTTCCTATTCCCTCCTGTTACAGTCAAAAGCAGGAATTAAAACTGCTGCCAGAACAGCTCCAGAAACAAAATTGCCACATTTTGATCATCGACAGTTATTCTTACGGTTGCCGCGAACTGGACGAAGTGAGCAAATGGCCTGTCTATTCCGTTTATTACGACGACCTGAACCGCCACGCTTTTAATGTAAATTGTGTGGTCAACTGTAATTTACCAGGAACAGAATTAGCTTATCACGGCTCTTCTACGTTTCTGCTCGGTCCTTCTTACGCTCTGCTGCGGCCGGAATTTACCAATTTGCCGGTCAAAGCTATAATTTCCCGGATTAAAAATATTTTAATAACTTTTGGGGGAGCGGATATAAAAAACGCTACCCCGCTTATCTTGTCGTGGCTAAAAAATTCCCCCCGTTTTCACGATCACTGTTACCATGTAGTTATAGGCCCGGCTTTTACCGGCAAAGAAGCAATCACGCGCGAAGCAAACGGTAATTCCAATATCATACTATACCATAACGCCGATATATCTTCTTTAGTGCAAAACTGCGATCTGGCTGTCAGCGCGGCCGGACAAACCGTCCATGAATTGATGGCCGGAGGACTGCCTGCCCTGCTGATAGAAACCGCTGATAACCAGCACCCCAACATAACAGCGGCCGCCGCCTCAGGAGCGGCTATCAATCTGGGGATTTTTGAAAATATAAAACCAAGAGAGTTTTTGAACCATTTTGAATATTTATGTAACCATGAACCTACACGCCTCAGCATGTCTTTAGCCGGTCCTAAATTGATCGACGGCCGCGGGGCGGAACGGTTGGCTCATAAATTAATTGACCTTTATTTTGCAAATGGTGCAAACACTCTTTAAAAACACTATAATAAAAATGTTGATCATTATCACATACGAAATTATTTAATTGCTTATGGCGCTATAATCATTTGTTTATATTTTTGCTCTGCGCCGCTAAAAACATATCACATACGTTAAAAATACCGATTTCTTTGACATGAGTTAAAAGGAATCATAAAGGAGAATCATAATGTCGCATTTGCTGAATAAAAAATTTCTTATCACCGGAGGCACCGGGAGCGTAGGTCAGGTTTTAACGGCGCGTCTGCTTGAGGGCGGCGCTGAAACTGTGCGCATATTATCCCGGGATGAATATAAACAATACTGTATGGAAAAAAAATTCAGCGCCTCTCCGGAAAGAAAACGTCTCCGTTTCCTGTTGGGTGACGTCAGGGATAAAGAACGCCTTCATAGAGCTGCGGAAGGAATCGATTACGTTTTTCACCTGGCGGCTTTAAAACACGTCCCGGCCTGTGAATATAATCCTTATGAGGCGGTAAAAACTAATGTTCTGGGTACCCAAAACATTATCGAAGTCTCCATTGAACAAGGCGTCCAGGCGGTACTCTACACCAGCTCCGATAAAGCCGCCGGCCCTACTAACACTATGGGCGCCAGCAAATTATTGGCAGAGCGCCTGATCATAGCCGCCAATGAAATTAAAGGAAAGCGGAATATAAAATTTTTATCGGTGCGTTTTGGTAATATTTTAAACAGCAGCGGATCGGTGATCCCTCTTTTTAAGCGTCAAATACGCCAGGGCGGTCCTGTTACAGTCACCAATCCTAATATGACCCGCTTTTTTATGAGCGCCGAGCGGGCGGTGGATTTGCTTTTGGAAGCTCTCACTCATTCCGCAGGCGGCGAATGTTACGTTTTAAAAATGCCGGTTCTGTCCATCGGTGTTCTGGCCGAAAGCATAATCAAAATGTCGTCTTTAAACATACCCATAAAAGAAGTCGGACTGCGCCCGGGAGAAAAGATGTTTGAGGAATTAATGAGCGAAGAAGAAAGCAGCCGGGCTTTGGAAACCCAGTCGATGTTTATCGTTCTGCCCTTTTACCGTTCTGTTGAACAGGGCTTGCAATTATATAAAGAAACCCAAAAAACCAACGCGGGCGTTTATAATTCGAAACTGGAAATTCCTCTGACTCCAACCCAAACCATTGATTTACTAAAACCTTTAGTTCATTTCAGAAAGCGGGAGGTATGATAAATGCGAATACTGGTAACCGGAGGCGCCGGTTTTATAGGCCGCTGGGTGGTAAAACAATTACTGGAAGAAGGTCATCAGGTGACGGCTTTTGACGACCTGTCTAACGGGCGCAGGGAAAACATAAAAGAATTCAGCGGTAATCCCGCTTTCCGATTCATCGAAGGAGATATCAAAGACCAGACAGCCTTAAAAGATATTTTTATGGAAAATTTTGCTATAGTATATCATCTGGCCGCCAGCATCAATGTGCAAGATTCTATTGACGACCCGCGCACTACTTTCAGCAATGACGTAGAGGGTACTTTTAATCTTTTGGAAATTTGCCGGGAACAATCGACCAAAATAGTTTTTATGTCTACTTGTATGGTTTATGACCGCAGTCAAAACGAAAACGGAATATCAGAATTAAGTCCGGTAAAACCGGCTTCCCCTTACGCGGCCAGTAAATTAGCCGGTGAAGCCCTGACCTTGTCTTATTATTACGCCTACGGCTTACCGGCTGTAGTGCTCCGGCCCTTCAATACTTATGGTCCTTTCCAAAAATCCGGCGGTGAAGGGGGCGTAGTAACTATTTTTATCAAACAAGCCCTGAGCGGAAAAGAAATCAACATCTACGGCAGCGGCGCCCAGACCCGCGATTTGCTTTTTGTGGAAGACTGCGCGCGTTTTGTTATCAGAGCCGGTTTTAGTGACCAAGCCAACGGAGAAATACTAAACGCCGGTTTAGGCGAAGACCTGTCTATAAACCAACTGGCAGCGTTAATAGCCAACGATCCTGAACTGATAAAGCATATTGAGCATATACACCCGCAGAGCGAGATTCAAAAACTGAAATGCAACTACGCTAAAGCTGAAAAACTGCTGTCATGGCGTCCTGACATTTCATTGGAGCAAGGATTAGCTTTAACGAAAGCCTGGATAGCGGAAAATCCGGATTTATAATACCCCATCACTCGTTTCGTTCTCATAAAAAACGCGGCTTCTCCCGCTCCAGTTAACTTTTGCGCCGGGAAACCGCGTTTTCTTATTATTCATTCGTTTTTACAGGCTGCTCTGCCAGATCAATTACTGGTAAACAATGACAATTGTTGCGTCAGCCAGTCGGATTTTTCCTGTAATTTTGCCAGAGCTGTCTCCATAGCGGTATATTGCGCCCAATATTTATCTTCCAATTTTTGCAGTCTTGTTTCTCCGGCGCTCATCTGACTGTCCAGCCGGCTGATTTCTTTGCCGAAATTACTGACGTCTACCAAAGCGGCGCTGGACCCAGCCTTGACCGTTATCTGCTGCATCGCGCTATTCACGCTGTCGTAGATCCTGCTGGCTAAACCGACCGCGCCAGAAGAACTGTCCGAAGTATTGGTAAACAATTTTTGTACTGCTCCAGGGTCGTCATTCAAAGCCGCCCTTAATTTATCTTCATCAATATATAACTTCCCTTTGTCCAGGTAGTCCGACGTGGTTATGCCAATGGAACTCAAGCTGTTATACGTTTTACCGCCAGCGCTTTTCGCCAAACCAGAAACATACCCGGTAGCGGATGAACGCATACTGTTATAAAGACTCCGGTATAAAGAATCGCCGTTTAGCAATCCGCTCTTGGATTTTTCTTCCCATAACTTTACTTCATCTTCTGTCATTTCATCCTTCTGAGCCTGAGTCAAAGGCGAATAATCCCGGTCACGTTTTTCCGCTATTTTATCGCCCATAAAGCTGACCACATTATTGTACGCTTCCACAAAAGCCTTTATTTTGTCGATCACTCCGTCCACATCGTTGCTGACGATCACATTAGTAGTCTCACCCGCTTTTTTGATGTTAAAGTCAATCCCGCTGAGAGTAAATTGGTTGGAAGCGAAAGTTAATTCCGCACCGCCGTTAAATTTAACTTTGGCGTCAGTTCCTAACACTTCATCTAAATCCGCGGTTGAAAATCCTAAATCGCCAGCCAAAAAATTATCCGCCGTATCAGCTAAGGATATTTTAGCCGTACTCCCGGTATTAGAGGACATTAAAAATAATCTTTTAACCCCTTCGTCATAATTGGCTTGCACTCCGGTCTGAGTGGATACATTATTGATGCTAGCGGCAATGTCCTTCATAGTTTGTCCTTCAGTTACCGTTATTTCCGCGTTGCCTTTTTCACCAATAACCTTAAATGTCTTATCTGCGCCGATATGTTTATAATCAGCCGGAAGCGAAGTAACGTCAATTTCCTTAAAAGCGCCTTTGGCCATGCTCAATACTTCTAACGAATAAGTACCGTTTAAAGCATTGCTACCGGCTTTGGCGGTCAAGGCTTCCGAATTGCTGGTTTCCACTTTCTTCACTTGGAACGAACCCTGTAAGCGTAAGTCAAAAGCAGCATTCCGCAGCGCCAGCATTTTAGTATTGGTCTCTCTGTAAATCTCCTGTTTCCATTGAACCGTCTGTTTTTGCTGGTAAAAACGATCTACCAGTCTGTTTCTATCCACTGTCAGTAATTGGTTTATAATGGATTCCGTATCCATCCCGCTTGCCAAACCGCTTATCCGTACTGTCATGTCTATCCCTTCCCTTCCTAAGTCAAATTATACTGCAATCACCATCATTTACCTTTAGTCTTCTTTACCTCTTTGGAAAATTCTTGCACCGCGTTCAGCTGCTCTTTGAGCAAATTAAGATTTTTACTCGATTCACGGTTGACGGCAATAATTTCTTCATACACTTCTTTGCGAAATATTTCTATCGTTTTAGGAGCGGCAATTCCCAGCTTCACATATTCTCCCTGCACTTCCAAAACGCTTATTTCTATATCATCGCTTATGATTATCGACTCGCCCTTTTTCCTGTTCAAAACCAGCATCTACTTCTCCCTCCCCGCAGGTGGAGACGTAGCGGATGGAGACGCAGACTGGACCCTTTCAAAAATAGCGTGTCTTGTTTCATATGCGGAAGACGGCGGTATATATTGAATTCCTCTGCGCGTAACTTCATTTACAATGATCGGCGCCAGCAAATTAGCCGTGGTTTTCTTAAAATCCTCCTCCAAAGTCAATATAACATAAACCGCAAACTGACCTTGATCGTCATCTGTTAAACTAAGCACATGTTCATCAGGCAAATCAATTTGATAATCGGGGAAAAACACAAACGGATCCGCAATTAGTAAACAAAGCTCGGTATCCAGAGACTGTAAATAATAAAAAGGTCCTTTTTCATCGACCGGCATAATAATAAATTTTTTATCTTTAGGAAATCCTGGTATTCCGTCATTGAACACTAAATAATTTATCTCTTCATTTATTTCATTTTCGTCATTACCCAAAAATTTCCACTCCTTGCGTTATACAGGCCTTCATGGCGTCGTCTTTCAAACTACCATGTCAACTTGTTTCTCTTCTTCCAAACTTATTTCAACAGAATTCATTTGCTGCATATAAACTTCCACGCTGCCCCATTGAAAATTATTTTCTATTCTGCCCGGGACAAACTCATAAATAATATCTCCCATTTCGTAAGATATTTTTACCGGGTAAACCTCAAAAGAAATTTTAGGCCGATGTTTGGGGACCGCTGTAACATTGGACAATTTATATTCGGGATTTACGCGCATCCACGCCACTTTCCCTACATTCATCCCCTTATCGAACTGGGCTCAATATTTCCCTTCCTGAACTCTGCGGGCAATTCCGGAAAGAACATCCGAATAGGCCACCTGCGCATAATAATCATGAAACCTCCCTTGGGTCATCAATCCAGCATCGGCAAAACACTCCGTTTGATCAATGTGCAACACCGGCCGGGACGACTCAATTTCCAGCTTGCCTGGTTTCCTCCGCATTTTGAACTCCGGCGGTATTCGCTCCAAAATCAGTTGGGGCTTCACTATTTTTAAGCCGATTTTTGCAAATTGCTGATTTATTACAAGTCTCATGTCACCCACACACCTTAATACTTACTGCCGTTTACCTGTCTTCTAATCGCCATTGCTTTATTTAATTAGTTAGCCAGGCTTATCAGCTCAAAAAATCAAACAACGTCGGTTGAATGATACGCGCTCCAGCCGCCAAAGAGGCTTTCAGCACACTTTCCTGCATACTTATATTAGTTATTACTTCATCCATATCCGCATCTTCCACTTCCGCTTTCAAAGATTCGTAGTCCACTATGGTGCTTTTCAGCCGGTTTATCTGCATTTCCAGTCGGTTATACCGGCCGCCCAAAGTCGATCTTTTCGTAAGCATGTCGTCGATTTTCGCTTCTATGATATCTATATTTCCGGTTATAGCTACAAAATCCTCATTTCCTATATCCTCTAAAACTTTGTCAATAACACTGAAAATGCCTCCGTCTCCCGTGTTGGGGGCCGGGCTGCCAAAAAATCCGGTCATGTCTATATTTATCGCTACGGTTACTAAAGGAGCTATCTCAATTTCTAAATCCTTACTATTACCGAACCAAGTGTCCTCTCCGCAGGGAGGCTGGGTCACATTAGTACCACCGAACACGTATTTAGTGCCATACGTCGTATTGGCGACCATGCTTATCTGGTCTCTCATCTCAGCGATCTCTTTGGCTATCGCGTCCAAAGAAAGGTCTTCATTCGTTTCATTAGAAGCTAACACCGTGAGCTCCCGTATCCTTTGAATAGCTTCTCCGATCTGCCCTAAAGCTTTATCGATGGTGTCGATATAATTAGACCCTTCCTCGATATTTTTTACATACTGTTCGCTTTCAGTTATGTTAGACCTTAAACGCAATGCTTTCACCACTCCCGCCGGATTATCGGAAGGACGGTTTAATTTCTTGGTAGTAGCCAATTGTTCATACAAAGCGTTAACTCGGCGCGCATTTTCATTTAAGTGCCGGTTAGTCTTATTAATCATCATGTTATTGGTAATACGTACTGTCATCTAAATCACCTCCCTACCACGCCGGTACGGCTTATTAGAACGTCCAGCATTTCATCTATGGTGGTTATAAAGCGGGCCGAAGCATTATAAGCATTTTGGAACTTTATTATATTAGTCCCTTCTTCATCGATAGACACCCCGCTTATCGAATCTCTCTTATCGATCAGCTCCGCTATTACTATATCCTGATTATCATTCATTCGTATGGCTTCCTGCCGTTCTACTCCCAGGTTCGCCACCACCGAACGCCAATAATCATCCGCCGTCACTGAATGTATCATCAAATGTTGAAAACTGCCTAAATTACTTCCGTTTACTATCAGGTCACTGATACCGTTAAAGTTCCCGTCAGATGAAGCAAAATTCAGGCTGCCGCCGCTGACTCCCACCGTTATCCCCCAGCCGGGATTTGCCGCAGTAACCGCGCTTTGAATAGCCGCCGCCATTCCTGTCAAATCACTGTAGGTGGCGCCGGTAACCGTAATATTATTTTTGACCCCGGCATAAACAACCGAGAAAGTAATGTCCGCGTCAGGCGTTACCGTGATAGCTCCGGTCGTAACGCCGCTGGCGGCGACGTTCAGGTCTTGCTTGAGCTGCGCGATGAGCAGAGCGTTTTTGCCGTCGCCCGCATTGGTCTGAGTCAGCACCGAGTTGACCAGACCCCAAGTAGGTTCTGCAGCGGCGGCAATATTTTTAGAGTCGTTGACTATAGCAGACGCCACCTGTATAAATTCCGCCCAATTGACAAACTGATCCGCCGGATCTGCCGGCATAGCGAAAAAGCCTGTCCCATCAGCGGTCGTGGTCTGATTGTTCAGGCTAAATCCTGTTTCATGAATACTATTAGTTCGAATTATGATAGTTTTGGCTAAAGAGTTTAATTCTTCTATCATGTTAGGAAGGATTTCCTTGTACTGTGAAGGTTCCTTTTCCTGAGGCAAATTGGTGCGGCCCCGGGCATCCAAATAAGCTCCGATTTGCCCTGAGGTAATTTGGGTCCTGACTTGGTCGGCTTCCCAAACCACCATATACATTCCCTCATTGTCTCTTAAAGTGTCTAATTTATATAAATCCATGCCTTGCACCAAATACCGGTTGCCGATCTTGACGTTAACCGAACCATTTTCATCAAACTTCGTATCTATGTTCACTATTTCACTGAGCTGATCCAAAAGCAGATCGCGTTTATCTTCTAAATCATTAGGCCTTTTGCCCGAATTTTTAATAGTCAGTATCTTTAAATTCAACTCGCCTATCTGCTGCCCCAAAGAATTGATTTCATCGGTTTTTACTTTCACATTCAAATTTAAATCTTCCCGCAAGGTCTGTAACTGTTTATAGGTATGCTGAAAAGCATCCGCCACCGCCGCTCCGCGTTCCGCCAGCACCGCTCGGACCGCCGTACTCTCCGGACTGCCTGCCAGATCCTCCCATGCCTGCCAAAATTGGTCCATGACCTCTCTCAATCCTTCTTTAGTAGGTTCATTGATTATTACTTCCATTCTGGAGAGAGTGGTCTGTATTTCATCCCAGTAACCGCCAAACTGATTTTCATAGCGAATTTGCCTGTCCACTAAAGCGTCCCTTACTCTGTATATAGCGTCAACATCCACTCCGGTCCCCACTTGACCTATTCTGTTATTGCCTGTCAAAGAAGGGGCGTGCAAAGGAGTTGTCGTGACTAAAGCGGCTATTTGCCTGCTGTAACCAGGAGTGTCTACATTGGCAATATTATGCCCGGTAACCGTTAAAGCGGCCTGATTCGTCATAAGCGCCTTTTTTCCTATTTCCAATCCGAAAAAACTCATTATTAGCAGACTCCTTTACGCTTTATACTTTCCAATCCAGCATTTTCACGCCGGTTGAATATGTTCTTCCATCAGTAGGTTGGCCGTTACAAGAATAAACTCCCGCAACATCACCTTCATAAATCGTTCTCAAATAATCCAGAGAATCTAAAGAGAATCCAACCAGTTCGTCATTATGGCGGTTGACTTCTCTAAGACGCGTTACGGCTTGGTTGAGTTGTTTTATTACTTCATCTAAATCAATTGCCAGTTTATTATAATCCTGCTTGATTCTTTTCGTTAACTCGGCTGCTGTCGCCGCTTCCGCCGTCATATTGTAAAATGAAGCTAACTGTCCCTGTATTTGGTATCGTCCGTTTTCAAAGCGATTAAACGCCGCTATCAAAGCATTTTCTTCATTAAGAACACTGTTCAGCTTTTCAATATCGTTCGCTATTATACTCTTTTGCTTTGCCAGACCTACGCTAATCAGCTCATCAACAACGTTAATTTCTTTGCGGATAAAAACAATGAACTCTTTTATGATCTGAATATTCATAACCTTTCCGCCTTCTTAAACTAATTCATCAGTGAGCAGCCTGTAAATCATTTCTTCAGCTACTTTATCGCCTTTTATTTCATAAACCCCTTTGTTGAACTGATCTTTCAATTGCTCGACTCTCTCTCCCCGCATCGGGCTCACCTTGCTTATATTTTTTAATATCCGTTGTTTTAATTTACTTTGATCAGATATATCAACCTCATCCGCCTTTCTTGCATTAGTTACCGCTTCCGTTTTTGCATTAGGGCTCGTGGTGTTATTAAGTTCATAAACTTTCAACAGATTTTGTACTTGCGTTCTTGAGATAATCATTGCTTCTCCCCCCTAACATATAAAATCATATATATATGTTCGCTGGAAACCCATAAACACTTAAACGGGTTGAAATAAAATATTTTTACTTTACATTCATTTTACTTTAATATACTAACTATTTCTTAAATATCAACTGGAAAATTTAAGTGGTTATATAGCATAAATTTATAGGTCTAAAGTCTCTTATTTTTTGTGACGCACATACATTTTATCCTGCCGTGACTTTGACTTGCCTTTGGGTTTTTTTTCATCGACAAATTCTTCCCCAGGTTCGATCGCCATTCTTAATTCTTTGTTTATAGCGCTTAAACAAGTTTCGCAATAAGTTCCTTCAGAAATACGCTTACCACAGCGCACACAATTATTTATCGCCGTATAACCGCCGACTTTCAAACGTCCGTCTTTGACCATATGCAAAACGATACTCTCTTCGATTTTAGTCGCTTCGGCCACCTGTATAATACTGGCTCCCGGATTTTCCCGCACATACTTGCGTACGATGCTGTACTTCACGTCTTCTCTGTCTAAACACCTGTTGCATATACTCTTTCCCTCATACGCGAACAAACGCCCGCACTCCGTGCAATTCCTCAATTCTACTCCCATAATGGCGCACCCCTTTTCCTTTATAATATTATAATCCTATACCAGAAGACCAAGTAACCACAGATACTTTAGCGGCTCCGGCGGCTAATAAAACTTTACTGCATTCTTTCACTGTAGATCCGGTAGTATATATGTCGTCAACCAATAAGATATTTTTTCCGGCCAGCTTGTCCGGATTTTTTACATAAAAAGCCCCCCTCAAATTACGGATTCTCTCCTCACGGGTCAGCTCTTTCTGTAAAGGCGCGTTCTTTTGATCTCTTAGCAAACAATTTTCATCAACGTCCTTAATATTCAATATTTTCCCTATCGGCCGCGCCAGCAGCAAAGTTTGACTGAACCCTCTTTGCACCATGCTCCTATGCGAAGAAGGCACTGGAATAATCATGTTCAAAGGCTCGTAGCGTTTTTCGTTTTTTACGACTTCCGCCATCAAAGC
>JAISDD010000262.1 GCA_031265005.1 Syntrophomonadaceae bacterium
GATACCGTCAACAAAGTTATTGAGTTCGACATGAAACACGTCTATCTACTGGGACGCAAACTCTATGCCTTCCGCGCTATAGACCCGTTCAAGAAAGACGCCGCGCCGCGCATCGGTACTACAGCATCAAGTCTTAACAGCAAGGCGGCTCTGAAGAAAGTTATAGAGCGTTACGGTAAAGGTATTATTGTTCTCAATGACAACGGCAGTGAAAATATGGGGGAAGCGGAAGAATACCTTGCCTCAGAGCATATTACGCAGTATTGGACACACCCCTACGCTTCTAAAGAAAAACCTTTCATTGAGCGCTTCATCGTTTTCAGAAAGAGTGTCTGGACTATCACTATGAGCCTATGAACGCGGCGGAGCTTACTGTCTTAGCTAATGACTGGTTGGAAAAATACCACTTCTTCGGCATGATTGCCGCGACCTCATGAATCCCTACGGGACTAAAGTCCCGCGGCGGCTTGACCCCTCGGCATAGTGCCGCGCCATCCTGTCGGCAGAGTTTTCAGCCAAGCTCGGTATATCCATTCCTCATACCGGAGTGTCCTATAGGTACTGAGAACGAACAAAAAATTGACAAGCGGCGCTCAATTTTGTAAAATTATTATTCTAAGATTTCCGCGACGCGGAAAAATCGCGCTGAAGGCTAAGGAATTGTAGAATGCTGTTTTTGCCAATTGATAGAATGATAGACAGGCTTAATATTGATAAAAGTGATTCGGAAAGCACATACTTTAATAGCCTGCTTTTGCTGGGTGAAATGGCTATAAAAATAATAACACTAGGTTTATTGGCGGGAGTTGAAAACGGGCGCGAACCGCATAGATACAGTCTGGAGTACAGGCTCGCGCGGGCCGACAGCATAGGCGAATGGATGCAGATAATTGACGAAATAACAACAGGCGTTACTTCACAAAATATTATAGAGCCGGTTAGGGACGAGCAAAAAGAACTAATAATGAAGACAAAGCGGGATGCTTGGCAGTATAGCGCTGTTGAAAAAATGATACAATGCGTCAATATTATTAATAATGAAAAGAAAGAAGAATTGTCATCGAATGTTAAATTGGCGCGATGGTTTTCGTTATTTGCCAGTTTAAGAAATTCAACACGCGGGCACGGCGCGACATTGAGTAGTCAATATGCTTTAATGTGCCGTCCGCTTTTTGAATCGACCGAAATACTACTTAACAATTTTATCATTTTCAAGCGTTCATGGGCATTTCTTCACAGGACCTTATCCGGTAAATACCGTGTGGTTCCGTATACGGCGGATGTGAGTGGGTTTAACGATTTAAAAACAACAGAAGCCATACAAAAACAAATAAATTATAGCGATGGAATATATATTTACTTTGATAAACCGTATAAAATTGATCTAATATATACCGATGTTGATTCGCGGGATTTCTTTTTTCCAAATGGAAATTTTACAAACAAAACATTTGAAGCATTATCGTATGTTACCAATAATAAAATGTACTGCCCAAATGAAAATTATTTAATGCCGGCGGTTTCACTACCGGCTAGTGAAACACAGGGTATCGGCAGCTTGGATGCGCAGGGCGAATGTTTTGGAAACATACCGGAAAAACACGGCGGTTACATAAAACGCGATGTTCTGGAAAAAGCGCTTTACAATGTGCTGATTGACGACCGCCATCCAATTATAACGCTGATAGGCAGAGGAGGCATAGGAAAAACAACACTGGCATTGGAAGTATTGCGCGGAATCGCTAAAGAAGGAAAGTTTGATTTCATTCTTTGGTTCAGCGCGCGTGATATTGATCTGCTTTCAAAAGGTCCAAAACCTGTAAAAGCGCATGTTCAAACGATAGAAGAAATAGCCGATGAATTCGTGAGTCTGATTGGTATGCAGTACAATACGGATAATTCTTCAAATAAAAATTATCTAGCAAAAATGATGTCGGCAAATCATAAAATATTATTTGTATTTGATAATTTTGAAACAACAAAATCACCGGTTGATTTATATAACTGGATTGATGTTTATATCAGACTGCCTAATAAAGTTTTAATAACAAGCCGAATCAGAGATTTTAAAGGTGATTTCCCGATAGAAATAACCGGAATGAACGAGTCTGAAAGCAAGGAACTTATCAATAAAACGGCAAAAGAATTACGAATTACGGAAATATTGACTGCCGGTTATATCGATTCGTTAGCAGATGAAGCCTGCGGCCACCCTTATGTAATGAAAGTCTTATTGGGCGAGGTAGCAAAAGAAGGGCGCTTAAAAAAAATCGACAGAATAATAGCGTCAATGGATAATATATTGGAAGCATTGTTTGAAAGAACTTATACAGGGCTTTCTCCCGCCGCTAAACGGGTTTTTTTGACATTGTGCGCTTGGAATTCGCCGATATCTCAGTTGGGTTTAGAAGCTGTTTTGCTGCGTTCTGTCAATGAAAGAATGAATGTTGAGGAAGCTGTTAAAGAACTGCGGTACAGCTCATTTGCTGAAGAAAAGAACGCGGGCAATGGTGAAGATGATAATGAAACCGGCATATTTCTGTCTGTTCCGCTGGCTGCCGCTGAATTCGGAAAAAAGAAGATGCTTACTTACCCTTATGTTAATTCAATTAAAGCAGATATTGATATACTTCATCTTTTTGGAGCCATAAAAATGTCTAATATTGAAAAAGGGATTCAGCCCAGAATTGAACATTTAATACATAATATTCGGCAGAAAGTAAACAGCGGAGAGCGGCTAATAAATGAATATGAACAAATGCTCGAATATATTGCTTCTCGTTATGTTTCAGCGTGGCTGTTACTGGCGGATTTATACCAAAACTATGGATTGGTAGAAAAATATATTTACGCTCTTAATAGATACATTGAATCTGGGACAAACGACTTGAAATCAATACAACATGCGTGGACAAGATTGGCAAAAATTTATGAAACGCAAAACGATCCTAATAAAGAAATTCATGCGCTGATAGAATTATCTAAAATACCGAATACTTCTTTTTTTGTGATAAGCGATACCGCTAATAAAATTAATGGCATGTTAAGAAACATGGTTTTAGATCAGAGTGAAAAAGAATTGCTTGTCGAGCAACTTGCGAATATAATGGAAAAGCGTATCTCAGAGTGTGATGCCGATGACTGCTCGCGTTTGGCGTGGCTTTTCCTGCATTTGCATAAAGGAGAGGACGCAAGGCGTATAGCGGAAAAAGGCTTATCTATTGAGCATGACAATATGTACTGTCAAAACATATTAACACGGCTGGACTCCTAGTGAGTTGGGTGATGATTGGATGGGGGGGGGGGGGTATCTCAGTATAATAGATTAGTGAATATAGTTGTTCATAAGCTACAGTTTGGGTACCGCTATATTACTCCG
>JAISDD010000105.1 GCA_031265005.1 Syntrophomonadaceae bacterium
GAAGTGGACGGCAACCTCCTCCCCCCGAACATCGTGAACAAACTAAACATCTTCATGGTAAACGTCCTCCGCTACAAAGGCGGCGAAGACCTCTCCGCCCTGGTGGACGCGAGGGAAGACACCACCTGCCGTGGAGGCGAGGCGGGCTCAAACCGCTACACGATTTGAGCCCGCCTTCTTGCAAAACCCTCACAGACACAGAAAAACCCCTAAAAACCGGGGGTTTTTAGGGGTTTCTCAAAAACTAAATCTCTCTTTGTTTTACAACAGAGCAACGGCAGAGGCTCTTTCCGCAAACTTAACGGACAGGACAAACCATTCCCCGTCACCGGGCGTAAAACGTAACCTTATCCGGCTTCCCGCTCGGAAAACAGAGGCCGTCTTACACTGACAGAATACGGATAATTTCTTCCGGCGAGCCAGCCTTGAGTATCTCGGCCCGTTTTTCGGAACTTTTGAAAAGAAGGCTTACCTCGGCAAGAAATTGAAGGTGCGGCCCGGTCTTTTCAAGCGGCGAGAGCGTCATAATAAAAATTCTGCACAACTCGCCGTCCAGCGAATCAAAATCCACCGCATTATCCGAAATACCAATACAGGCCACAAGATCGGAAAGCGCCCCGCATTTCCCATGAGGAATAGCGATACCATGCTTCATGCCGGTAGACATACGCCGCTCCCTGTCCATAATCGCCTCAAAAGCGACCGTTTTGTCCTCCACTTTACCGGCAGCAACCAGTATGTCGAGAAGCTCGTTGATGATTTCCTCTTTGCTGGTTCCCTTCAGGTGGAGACTGATAGTTTCCTTTGTAAGGACTGATTTCAAATTCATGGTTTCAGTATAGCACAATCTCCAAGTCCTTGTCAAGCACAAAAAAATTACCCGTTAAGCAGGATGACAATGTTGCCCGGTTCGCAAAGGAGAGATGTTGCCATAAGCAAGCGGCAGACAAAACCGCGATCAGGCAATTCGCGTGACATTTACCGCCCTGCCTACCGCAAATCGCCCGGATTTACCGCGTCCATGTCGTCAAAAACTTTGTTCTCGCCGCCCATCGCCCAAATGAAGGCATAGTTTGACGTACCGCAACCGGAATGAATACTCCAGCTCGGCGAAATAACCGCCTCGCCGTTCCGCATAACAAGGTGGCGCGTCTCGTCAGGCGTCCCCATCAGATGAAACACGACATTGTTTTCGGGAATATCGATGTAAGTATAAATCTCCATACGCCGCTCGTGGGTGTGGCACGGCATCGTGTTCCAGACACTGCCCGGCTCCAGGACCGTCAGCCCCATCGAAAGCTGGCACGTTTCCAGCACATCGGGGTGAATGAACTGGTTAATCACCCGCTTATTGGAAGTTTCCAGCGCGCCGAGCGGCTTTTTCGCCGCATCCGTCAGCGTGAGAAGGCGCGTCTGGCACGCACGGTGCGCCGGAGCGGAAACGCCGTAGAATTTAGCCGGATTCGCCGCATCCTCACTCGAAAACACCACCTCTTTCACGCCCCGCGTGATATAAATACAGTCCTTGTTTCCCAAACGGTACGTCTGCCCGTCCACCGTACAGAGCCCCGGCCCGCCGATATTAAAAAAACCGGCCTCCCTGCCCTCCAGAAAAAAAGCCGTCCCGAAACTATGCCGCACGTCGATTCCCTTGTCAATCGCAACCGACCCGGAAACCGGCATAATTCCCAGCGTAACCATCCGGTCAATATGCGAATAAACCGCGCGAACCGCGTCGGCAACATACAAATCGCGGATCAAAAACTCCTGCCGCAAATCCCCGGTCGTATAGCGCTTCACATCATTTTGATTCGCGCCGTAACGTATATCCATATAAACCTCCATTTTCATCATAACCTGCTTTTGAAAAAAAGTCAAATGCAAAATCGCAAAATGAAAAATCAGCACAAAACGCATAAAATGAAGAAGGGGGAAGTCGCGGCAACTGCGTTGCCGACCCCTGTCTCCAGCCCACTCATGCGGTCTTCCGCCACCCCCTCTACGGGGGCTCTGCCCCCGATGGCATCGAAGATGCCCCGCCCCCCGGCTGGTTCACAGCGTAGCGTTTTGGCGTAATACTACTGCAACGTTACGATAGTTTGACCAATACAGACATCATTATACCAAACCTCGACATCCCAGTCGCCTTGTTCATACATACTGTGGTCACCAGCACCCCAGCCGTCAAAATCGACAAGCAGATCATTTCCTTGCCTAATATTTTTCGATTTGCTGAAGCTATAACCATCTGGCGATATTGCCTCATTTCTCATGAGCGTACCGGATGGAGATATTATTTTAATAAAAAAAGTCAATGTCGCGCTTGCCTGAGAATCAATATACATAACTGGATTCAAATAACGTATTCTATCGGCATACAGGGTTTCTCCCGGCTGATTTATCCAGTTATTGCTTGAGTTCGCATTGCCAACCTTAACCGAATCAACCGTAAACATCAACAGCTTTTTTGAGTCGTCATATATTCTTTGTAAATTCTGTTTTTCATAGTTCAGGAAATTATAATCATCGCTCAGATCGCTATATTTTCCAACGGCTATGTAAATTATTATGACAAGCGCAATTAAAAAACACACAACGGTACGGGTAGATCGTGTTTTCTGATTATCCGTTGCTGCGGCTGCTCTATTTTTGGGTGCTTCCTTTAAGATTTTATTTTCTGCTTTGAAAGCCACATTCTCTTTTTCGAGTGAAACACTCCAAGTTTTCAATTTGCTGTATTCTCTGTCCGCCACTTGTAGCTTCTGGGCAAG
Source organism: Syntrophomonadaceae bacterium (assembly GCA_031265005.1). Classification (GTDB taxonomy): domain Bacteria; phylum Bacillota; class Syntrophomonadia; order Syntrophomonadales; family Syntrophomonadaceae; genus JAISDD01. The sequence continues at coordinate 2,772 of JAISDD010000105.1, forward strand.
TTGTCCGTTCTCCGTGATATAGCGTTGTAATTGTTCTTGTTCTTGTTCTCTATCTACATTTGTTCCGCACTCCCAGCATACTTTAGATTCGTCTCTAAGTTTGGTTCCGCAGTTATGGCAGTATTTCATTCTCCGGCCGCCTCCAAAACAGCAGATTCCCCGCAAGACGGGCATGCATTCTGCCCTTCTTCTATTTTTGCGCCGCATAAATCGCAGAACTTCTTACGGATTTGCTTTGGTTTTGCGGCGGATGTTAATTTTGCAACATCAATAACACCGGCAGTATTATAACTGTCTATCACCTTGGACATGACATAATTATTCCGCGCAAAATACGCAAGACATGATTTATCGATATTCGTGATACGGGCATACTGTTCATGCAATTCGGAAAATAAATCATTGCAGAGTGTGCTGAGTTCTTTCTTTTTGCTTTCGTTTTTCGCATTAAAATTGGCCAGCGCACCTTCTATTTTTTTTGACAAAAGACTGATCGAGTCTCTGTATGCCTTGGGGAAATCCTGTAAACTGGCTATCTTCATTACCGTTATGTTAAGCCTGTCAATAATTTCCTGTACTTGCCGTGTTTCCGTGACGGCGTTTTGCGCGTAGAGCGCCCTGAATGAATTCTTAATATCATCAAGCGCGGCATTTCCATAGCCGTAATATTCCAGCGATATACCGGATGACGACAGCTTCTTCAGAATGTCCTCGAAAACACCGCTAAAATTTTTGGCGGAATCGTTAAATATGCCGAAAAGACGTTCAAATTCGGATTTCACCTTTAACAACTCCTCTGCCTCTTTGCTTTGCGTTGTTATGTAATCGCCGATAGCCTTGCCGGTCTCTTGGAACAACGCCATACTTTCCGCATCATGTTTCTCAAACTTCATCTGACCGTCTCTTATAGCCGAAAGGATAGCCTTCTTTTGGTTCTCAATTTCATGGTAAATCTCAATATACTTGAGCGCGGCTCCAAACTCATTCCCGGCAGAAATTTCCCGTGTGCCGTGCGCCTCGGTATACCCTCTGTTTCCAATAATAAGTTCCTGCGCTATATTGAGCGCAAAGGACGCGGCAACAAGTATACCTGCGATAAGCAAATACAAACCGCCTTCCTGTCTTGCAAAATAACAGACGGTAAAAAAAGCAGTCATCGCGGCGGCAAACGGAATATTGGTGTTTCCGTATAACTTGGACAAAGCGCCTAAAATGTTATTAACATATACATTTGTGAAACTAAAGACTTTGATATTATTCAAAAAGCAGAATGCGCCGCAGAGAAGTAACGCAACATAGATACTAATGATTACCAGTTCCATCGGATTCCATCTCTTTCGTTTGCGTTATATTAATAGTATCTTGCTTGATATTGTCTTGATAAATCGAAACAAGATTCTCATAGGAAACAAGTTTTTTTGTTGCCGCTTCCAAGCGTTTCTTAAAACCGGCGTTTCCTTTTAATTTGCTCATAAAATCTTGAGAAAGTGTATATTGCGTAAAATCAAAGGCGGCTTTGCACAGTTCTTTTGCGGCCTCCGACGTTTTATTGACCGTTTCCGTCAATTTTGTATTCGCGGTTTCTATCTTCGCAAGACTTGCGCTATATTTATTTCCCAGCGCATTTAATGCCAAAATCGTGCCTTCTTCGTAGTTACGGTCAAGATTTTCACTAAACTTCCCGCATATCGAAAAATATTCGTCATAGCTTGCGACCAGTTTTTGTGTATTACTTTCGATGGTGTTTTTTATCTGTACGAATGTGCTATTCGCAATAATTTCCAGTGCCTCGCTTATTTTATCGAGGCGCTCAAGTTCTTTGAGGTACGCGTCGCCTTTGTATGCGGCAAACGCTTCTTTTATTTCCTGCAAAAGCGATGTGTTTTTATTGATTGCGTCAAGGTCAATACCGCTTGATTGTATCGCCTTTACCAATTCCCCTATTGTCTTTTTTGCGTCTTTGGTTATATTGGCGGTTTCAAGACTCATTCGGTCAAGAGCCTCAAGATTACCCGTCAATGAAGATGTAACATTGTCCCATGTTATATTTTTCTTATCGGCCTCCAATGCCAATAATTCGTCCAGTTTTTCTTTCAGTGTTTGGGTACTTTCAAGCAGGGCATTACACCGCTGTTCGTTTATCGCGCTAAAAGTATTGGCGGCGTCAATGAGCTGTCCTGCGCTTTCTGGATGCAGAGAATCCATAATGGCAGGTTTTAATTCTTTGATGGTGATTAAATCAAAGTTCAGTATTTTGTCATACCAATATTTGTACAGGCACTCGGTAAATGCCGTAACGCGGCTATCCGTAAATTTTTTCAAGACGAGAATAAGAACAACACCAATAATATGTATAATCATAACATTGGTAAAAAATGCGGAAGCAAAATAGAATGAATTAAGAATAAGCGTTACGACGAGCGGTATTTGCAAAGAAAGAAATATATAGTATAAAAAGTTGTGGCACTTACTCTTAAAACGGCTGATATAATAATCAGGATTTAACTTTACGCCTTGCTTGCCGTTTTCGCACATTTCGGACAGCACATTTACCGCAAGATTGTCCTTTTTTATCGCCGTATTTGCGTTCAGAAAATCGGTGAAATTGTTGTCCACAGAAATTACGCTGTGCTCTTTGTCATATACGGGCCGCAGTTTCAGCCCGTCAAGCTTTATCAGAGCAGCCGCAATAGCCGTCCTCTGGAAAAAGAGAAAGATTGGTATCACATAAAACAGTAACAGCCAGGTGCCGTAAAGAGCAAAAACGTCTTCCATCACAAGAACTTCCGCTATCATTACAACAGTTCCAGTTCGCCGGGGTATTCAATCCAGCCTTTGTCCGACATCTCGCAAGGCTTCTTGATCCTGAGCCTGTTTTGCCCTTTGGCCTTCAAGCCGACGGCATCCATCTTGTAAAACTTGCTTATATTGGTCAGCCCGTCAAACAAGCACGGATTCGGGAACAGGTACTTCTTTCCGGTATTATTGACGATCCATTGTGTTTCAACGTTAGATATTATGAGTGTCTGTTCGGTTCGTATTTGCATGTCGCCGGTTATGTACTGGAAATTCGGCGGCAAATGTACGGTTGGATTTGCGGCCCACGAATTAAATTCTGCTATTACGCGATCAGTGGCAGGAATGAGGCTGCTCCTATCCGCCGCAACAGAATGGGCAGAGCCTGTCCTGTTGAGCTTGTCTTCCAAATCTCTTTTTTCTTTCTTTAAGTTTTCATTTTCGTGTTGGAGCAAACTAATCTTGGTGCTGAGATCGTTGCGTTCTGTGAGGTACTTTTGATTAAGTTGTTCATTCTCAACGCCCTTCTTTTTATGTTCCCGTTGTTCGTCTCTTAAATTCATGGCTAAGCGTTCATATTCAGCTTTGAGTTTGCGGTATTCATCAACCACTTTTTTCAGATTCTGGTCGAGATCACTATTCGCTATAGTCGCTTGTTGCAAATCCGCTTTTGTCCGATTATGTTCTCGTTGTTCCCGTGCCAACTCTCCAACATATTGTGTTATTTGTTTTTTAGACGCACTTGTTTCTGAATCATATTTAGCCTGCACTTGGGCTAAAAGAGTCCTCATCTCAATAGTGCTATTCCCCGAACCAAACGACTGCGGAGAGAAATAGTTATTGTTTCCGCCGATATTTCCCATGCTTCCCCAATCAGCGTACTATAACAGTACCAATTCCCCTGGATATTCAATCCAGCCTTTGTCTGACATTACGCAAGGCGTCTTGACCATGAGTCTGTTTTGCCCTTTGGCTTTCAAACCGGCGGCATCCATCTTGTAAAACTTGCTTATATTCGTAAGTCCATCGAAAACACAGGGATTGGGCAGAAGATACTTTTTTGTACCCCGCCTGTTACAAATCCATGCGGCAGGTTCGCCAGTCTCAGCAAGTTTTTGCTCTTCTCTTATCTTTACGTCGCCTTTGACATAATAGAACCAGGACGGCAAATTAACAGAGTACGGGTCACTCGCCCACTTGTTAAAATCTTCAATCGGGTCACTCGTTTCCACAAGCCTCGGCTTTGGCGCGACAGGCTCCCTGGGCTGCGGCTTAGGCGTTTCGGCCTTTATCGTCTTGGCAAGACTTTCAACTTTATCAGAAAGGTTGTCAATAGCATAGGATATATTCGAGATTTCGTTCCACAGTTGCAGGAAATTGTCATTACGGTCCTCTTGGGCATCATCAGATATTTTTTGAAGCATCGCCTGTAGTTTGTCCGTTTTCTTCTTGAAAAAAACAATATTCAACACAATAGAAGCTATTATGAACACGACAGAAACGATAACGAGACACAGCGCAAGAAGAAAATGAGGTTTTATATCTTCTTTTACTGAAACAATTTTGTTTCCAATTTCAAAGATAACGTCATCTTTCGCTTCAGAGACAATTTCGCGTATGCTTTCTTGTGTAACAGCATCACTTTCTTCACTTGGCGGCTCGTCGCCACGTGCGGTATCTGGCGATGTAACTGTCTGCGGTCTGTTGTTTTGCGCACCCGCATTTGCAGATGTCCCAGAACTCTCAGAAGTGGGTGTGCTCTTTTGCGTTTGCACAGGAGTAGATGTTTTGGCTTGATCTGCTGATGCGCCTCCCTGAATGACATCTGACTTCTCCGTAGTTTGAGCTATCCCTTCTGTCTTTTGTTCGGATAGAGAATCCCCAGCCTCTGTACCTTCGCCGCCTGTTCTGCCCTTAGCGTCTTGCGCCCAAATAGTACCCGTAAAGGCAATGGCAAATATCAGTACGATAATAAATTTTGCCGATTTACTTTTTACCATACAAATACTCCTCATTGTACACGTCCAGAAAGACTTTGAGTATGACAATGAAAGGCGGTTCAAAACGTTCCTCTTTCAGGATTGTTTCAAACTCGGTCTTTATCTGGTTCCACAAGATTTTTTTGTGGGATTCGTACCAGTCCATATCGATTTTTGGCATCTCGCCCTGTGTCTTTCCGGCCAGTTGATTGAAGAAGTCCAAAAACTCGCTAAAATCGGTCAAGTCTTTGTCTATCTCCGGGGTCAGCAGTTTGGTGTTCTGAATATACTCGTCCTCGTAGCGAAGGATGAAATCGTCTTTGCCGTACGTTTTCGGCATCGAACTTTTGACAAGTGTAATACCGCCTCCCATAAAGACTTCCGGCTCGGTGAGCCGGGTTGTTCCGTTCTGCTTGCCCGCCGGATCCAAATTGCAAATCAGGCCCTTGGCCGTTTCAGTCTTGGCGTATTTTTCATCAAAATTGACATTGAACCTGAGAGAAATCCCCGTTTTCTCCTCTATCAGTTTTTCAACGCCGTTATAGATTATCGAACAATAGGCGTCTATCCAGTTGGTCAGTTTGGAACCTTTGCCGGAAAGCCCAAACACAATCTCGGCGTTTTCGTTGTCGATACGCTTGTTCGGGTCGCCCGTCTGGAGCAGGGCGGCAATGATGTTCCCCAAGTAAAACATGAGGCCGGAATAAGCGATAAACACGGAGTATTTGAAGTTATTGTAAAATGCCTTGTCGTTACCCTCCAGTTGCTTCAGTCTGTTACTGAAAGTATCGTAGTATTCAAACAGAACGGTCTCGGTAAAAAACTTTAGCTTTTCCGCCGAATTCGCTGTTCCCGTGCGGCCATATTCCAGCATTGTGTGAATCTTGTCCTCTGTCTGCCTATTCATCGTTACGGCAGACATCACCTCTCCGGCTTCCAAGAGCACGTTCAGGGGAAGTATGAACATATCGCGGGAAGCAAAGCGAATGGAAGTTTGGAACAAGTTTTGTTCCTTGTTCCAGATAGAAATATCGCTGGTGCCGCCGCCTATGTCAACGCACAGGAAAACCTGCTTGCGGACATTTTTCTTACGGAAATAGGTGGCGGCCGCGATGCTTTCCGTCATCATATTCTTTTCCTTGTCAAAGTTGATTTCAACGCCGGTATCATCAGCCAGATCTTTCAAGAGCGTCTTGAGTGTTGCGCTAAACTCCCCCCGTGCGCCTCTGCCAAACGCGGTGGGGTAGGAGAAGTACCAGTTTATCTTGCGCACTCCCTTGCTCGCGGCGGCATACACCATCTGCGTGAGGAGCTGGTTTAAGTATTTCCCGACAAAAGAGGTGTTGACATCCCATTTTATGTTGGTACGAAGATTGTCGCGCCTTCCCTCTGTGGCGTTCATAACCTTGAAGTTGTCGTAATTATGCCAAAAGATACGGCCTGTCTCAAAAATAGTGTTTTCCTGCGACTGCTTTGCCGTGTCCATCACTTCAAAGGTGGTAATATAGCTGTTCTGCTCCAGACATTTGTCGTCAATGAAGTACAACTTAAAGTCGTCCTCGCCAACATCGCCGGAATTGCTGAGGATCGCCATGTCAATAGACCGTTCGCTTCGGATCTCCGGTACGCTGCTTCCCCCTTTCCAGCCATATTCGGAAAGCAGCTGCAAGAACTGCGGGTCGGTGTCGCCGGAGTTTGTCTTGTAGAAAGCGGTTGTGGAAGTTGTTCCAAAGTCGAGGCCGATATTCCAAACAACGTCGTTTGCGGGGTGTTGCTCTGGCGGCTTCAGAAAAACGGCCCCGCAGTACGCCGCCGCGCCATTTGCGCCGCTCTTTACCTTGAGTTTCAACGCTGCGGGAAGCGCGGTAAAGCGCTTGTAGTATCTGTCGCGCAGGGCGTCGCTTATGGTTGACAGTTTAGACTCTTCTTTTGGCTGCGGGCCGCCGGAAAAAAGCGGTTCAACTTCGAGAACCTTGGTTGTTTCGACCGGTGGTTTGCTTTCCCCGCAAAAGCAATTGTAACGCTTCCACTTATTGACACCGTTTCCATCGAGAATTTCGCAATACGGCCATATCGCCCAGAAGGGCAGTTGCCTTCTGTCGAAAATAAAGCATTTTTCGGTGCTGTCATTTTCGGACGAATCGGTCTGCAAAGTATAGTTTTTGCTCACGACATGCGTTTTACCGGAGGCGAGTTTCAGTTCCAAAGAAACCGTCAATGTATCGCCGTTCTTCTCCGCAAAAAGCATATTATTGAGTCTTTCGGCATCGTAAAGTTCGAGGAGCACATCGCTTACCGGCCAGATGACTTCGTAATCCAGCGAAGTCCTGTTTGCACAGGCATTGAAAGCGGTCGCATTGCTCTTGTTGATAACGGCCATCGTGTCAAGCAACAGGGTATTATCGTAGAGAAGCAGAATGCCGTCTTCCTCTGTCCCGGACTTTTGAGCAACGTTTGCCGCATTAATCTGACTGTACAGCAGACTGTCGGTAACAAATATTGTTGCGGCCTGCGGTGACGAAGAGCCAATCCCGCAAATAGCAAGCCCGATAAGAGCCACGCTGCGATTTGCGTCAGCGAGCAGGAACGGCTTTTCCTGTTCAACAAAACTCTTGATGTACCGTTTTTCAAAAATATCATAGACCGTCTTTATATTGCCGTCCGCGTTTACCAAAGAAATATGAGGATTAGGCGTGACCTTTCCCAAATCGGCAATGTATTTTTCCACGAGTTTTTGCAGAGAATTGACAATCGGCTTTTTGTTTCTTGCGGCTTCCGCCGTGATTATCGTTTTGAGCTCGTTGAGGAACAGTGTGAGCGCGTATTTTGCGTCACGGTTTACCGCCTGGCTTTGGTTGTCATAATAGTTGTCGGGCGAAAAGAACTCGCCCTTATCGTTGACAATGCTGGGTTCCATGCTGTGCAGTTTCATCTTTGCCGCGTCACTGAACGAATAGGCCGGGCAGACAATCGTGTTTATCGCAAGCCCCGCAAGCGGTTCTCCATCCAAGGTGATTTGGTGACAGACGGACCAATCGGGATTGTCAAAGATGTCGCTGTATGGAATACCGGTTTTGCTTACCGTATCAACAAACTTGCCGACAGTATCAAGACTTCGCTGTTCCAGTTTCAAGCCTCCTTTTTCGTAGAGACGCAGTACTCTAAGAACAAGAAGCGCTATAAGGCCGCACCACTGGTTGTATGCGGCTTTGTTCAGCGAGGCAAATTTCTTTTCCGTGAGAGTCAGCTCATTGATAATAAAGATAGACCACGGCGAGGGGATAGAGATGTCGTTAATCGTGAACTCATCACTCAGGATAAACGGCAGACCGTCCGCTATGTCGATGAGAAGTTTCGGCTCGCTTTTTGACCAGAGTTTGTCCGCTGCGGTTTCCTGGCGAACAAAGGTAACACTGTTTTCCTTCGACAGATAGGGAACCGGCTTAAAGTTCTCGGCAACAGATTTCTTCCGTCCAAAGAGACTGCGCTCTTCCTTTGCTATGATAGATATAAGGTTGTCAAAGAGTTGGGGAAAACGTTTTGCGCCGGTCCCGTTCGGTTTTTTATCACAAAACTCGGCAAAAATTTTTTCGGACTTCCTTGAATTGCCGTCATTGTAGACCAGCGTCTCGAAGTTCTCGATCTTTGCAGACCCGCCGGCGACAGGCCTATTGTCAAACAGGGCGCCGTAGGAAGCGTTGAAAAGTTTTACCCGCATATCAGGTTGCCACTTCAGCCTGCCGCTTGTCTGGTCGAACTCTGTGGTATTGCGCTTGTGCAAATCATAGATCCAGGACACAAACTTTTCCGCGAATTTGTGAACGTTCTCGTAAGTGAAATTGTTGTTTGTGTCTGTATCTGTCCGCAGTTCATTATCGTACAGTTTTTCCCAACCGCCCGAAGAATTTCCGAACCGGAGATGGGGATAGAGTATTTTGTTATAGAAAACGCACGCCTTCATAAACCGCTGCATTTTTGACGGCAACTCCGCGTCAATATTCTGAACCATGTCCCATGTCCAGTAGAAAGTGCCGTCTTTTGATCCGCGCTCCGCCGTAATAATTTTTTGGTCGCCGCGTTCGCCGGATTCCTTGATAAAATCGATAATCGCGCTTGCGGCAAACAGCTCAACCGGCTGCGCCTTGTTTTTCTGGTTGGCCGACCCTCTTGAAGCCGCCTCGTTTGAAAAATTTTCTTTGGGCTCGCCGATGACATAAACCGCGTCGGCATCCTCATACTTCCTCTGGTTGTAGTAGAAGTAGAGTGCGGCCTTCGCCTTGAGTTGAAAATTTTCGGAATTCGGCTGCAGTTCGCCTTCTTCGGCTATGTCGCCAACGGCATTGAAGTACGGCGTCAGGAGCAACGCCGCATATTTGATGGTCTCTTTTTCCTTTTTGAATTTTTTGAGGCGTTCAAGCACTACCGGAAAGGCGGAAGCCCCCGTACCGCCAAAGATAGACCCTGCGACGAAAACAAAATCATCGCCGTTTATACCGCCCAAAAACTTGTGCCAGTCTTCATCATGCTCCTCTTCATCATGATTCAGGATATCTTTAATAACAAGAGTTCCGATAGACGTGTGCCCGTAAAACCCCAAGTCAAACGGCTCATCAATCTCCTGTTCGGTATACAGAAAATGGACAAATTTATCCGTGTCGCTGCCTTTGTATTGGGCAATGTCAAACGCTTCATGAATGTTTTTTTTACCGTCCCGATACAGCTTCACATGTGACAGCGGCTCGACTTTCACCAGGCCCAGTGTTTCAGAACCGCTGAGAGCCTCGTAGAACTTGTTATACGAATCAACAAGCTGGCTGGTTTCCGTAAGATTGCCGTTTGCAGCATCGGCGTCGATGGTAACAATCCGAATAGACTTGATCTCCGAAGACCCCAGCCTTCCCTTGAATGCCCCGCAAGCCGCCAAGTGCACGCATGCGCCTGCGAGTTTATGGCCTGTCCCGCCAACCCCTATGATATGCAGATTTGACATACGTTCTCCCTTACCTGCGGTTCACAAACCAAAAAGCCCGCGCATAGGCCGGGGCGACAAACAAGGCTCCCAGAATAAACGCAAGCAGAAAACCAACAACACAATGCCCCGCGAGTATGGCAAAAGTCAACCGGTCCAATATAAACCGGGACTGCCAGAAAAACGGAATTACCAATGACAAGGCCAGATTTACGAAAAACCCAAGATAAAACTGCCCTCTTTTTGTCCCAGAATTTGTCCCGCCTATGGCACAGGGAATAACCATTAAGAACAGAAAGTTCACCGCGACGGCAATGGCCATACCGGTATTCATGTATTTAATTCCCACGCCGTCGCTTCCGTTTACCCATTCGCCATGAGTCGAATTCTCGCTCCATCCATAAATCTGAATAACCTGCGGATCTATAACCATAATATAGAGCGCGCAAACGAAAACCGGCAGCAAAACAAGCCACGGCAGTGCCTTCAATGAAGACTTAAAATACGTTCCGAACATACAACCTCCAACAATCTGTAATAATTTTACTTCCCGAGCGCCCGCGCCGTATTAGAGTTGTTCAGAAACTTCAGTTTCTGAACAACTTCCGATAAAAACCGCAGTTTTGCCTGACTAAAGCACAACTTTAGCCAGGCTTCAGCCTGAAAAACGGCAAGACTTGGCGGGCTTTGCCCGACAGACAACCAACAATGAACCGAAGGTTCACGTTGTCGAACAAGTCTCTTATTTACCCCTTACCAGATAGAACAAGCCGCTATAGCCGTTCTCTCTGTTAAAATCTTCCAGCACAGCCTCGTATATTGACCTGAGATGCAGCACCTGGATACGTTCTCCGCGCCGGTTGCTTTCTTTCAGGTTATCAAAGCCAACCGTCCCGTCTCCGGCATCCAATCCGATTACCCAGCCGGGGACTATGTTGTATTTTACCCTGTAGTAGCCGGATTTGAGACTCTTGTTTGTTATTTTGAGCGCCATGTACCAGATACCGTCATCCTGAAAAAAAGAGGGGGACAAAACAGCATCCGCCAATTCCGGCGCAAACTCCGACGGCTTGCCGGAAACGGTCTTGCCGCCGTCAAAGTATTCAAGAGACAATTGCCCTATCTGCGGCGGGATATCCTCATTATTACCGCCAATCCGTCTGATATACCGGGCGCCGACATTGCTCATTATACGGTGCGCTTCAACATCCGCCGGGCGCGTAACAGACGAAGCGCCTTTTCCGGTATCGTCGCTCTGTCCGGTTGCCTCCCATGTTTTTATCACGCCCGATATGCGCCTGAGGTTTATCATCGTGTTGAACTTCTCCGCCGCCCTCTTCTCGTAACCGCGCTCGTTACCAGCCATCACATTCTCTATTGACGTGTCCGCAACAGACGGCTCATCCAGAGAAAAGAGCGATACATTGAATAGTATGTGTTTTTCGTTCAGTTTCTTTGAATATTGCCCGCAGAACTCCTTGAGGATATTGCTTTTACCCGTAACAAAGACAAAAATTGTTGAGAAACCGTCAACATCTAAACGCTGATTTCCTGCCCCGATATTATAGAGAGGACCTTTGAATTCAGAGTTTATCGCAAAAATCGCGCCTGATAATCCACGCGCAAAAGCATCACGATAGAACCGGTGGAAATACTGGCTAATGTCCGATTGTTCGTACAAGTCGGTCGTGATGATGTTTAACTCGTTTTTCTCCCGGTGATTTTCCCTGATATATTCCGCGACCGTAAAGAAAGGCTGCGGCTGGTCGTCAATGATGATGACCGGAATTCTCTCGTCACTGGCAAATCTCGCCCTGTCGGGAACATAGAAACCCGGTTTCTGAATATCCACCTGTATTTGCTCCGGGAGGGCGGATATATGCCGCAGTTCACCGGCAAAATCATAGAAAGATAACGGGTCGCTGCCAAAGAGGTCCTGTCCGACCGTGAGCAGACTGCTCATCGCAAAACTGTATGCAGTATCTGTTTTATAGGTAAACGGACGGATAGATTCCGTTCTGTCAAAGAAATAGTTGACAACAACCTCGCCAGCCTTCACCGGACTGTCTTCACGGGTTTCCACATAAGCCAAACTTCCTTTTGAGCAAGCGGCAAAACACACAAGCACACACAAAACAGATGCCGCCAGCTTGATCCTTAAACTACTCATCTGTCTTCAGCCTCCCGTCGTGACCCCAACATTCTGCCGATTTTCTATACAGCCGGTCAAATAATCCCATCTCCCTTTCCTTGAATTTTTAGCATCTTCAAAAACTCGCATAGTTTTTAAAACGACAACCGTAATGTACTTAATTTAACGGGAAAATTGCTTTTTTGTCAAGTGTATGGGTAATCCCGTTTACAAAAACAAAATAATAGCATATAAATAAGAATAATAACCTGAGCAAATTAGCATTTACATAAGGTTTCAGACATATTTTATGCTCTCTTTTAATACATCT
>JAISDD010000137.1 GCA_031265005.1 Syntrophomonadaceae bacterium
TGGCGATACCAATACTTATTTCCAGGCGAGCATATTTGCCAATGGTATTCCTATCGTAGCGAAAAACTTTTACGGATTGGCGGCAAAATAACCAATTAACAGCTTGCCGGTAATAACACCGGCAAGTTTTTTAAGGAACCGTAATGTCGTATATATCCGCTACAGACTTACAAAAATACTCTAACGTTTACAGTGACGCTATTCTCCAACAAGAGTACATCGACGCCGCTGAAAATGTTGTCAATAATTACTTGGGGTATTCGCCGACATTACACTTGTATAACAGCGTTATTGATGGCAAGTGCTCTCATGAGCTTCAATTGAAAGCAAAGCCAATACAGAGCCTCATTGGAGTCGCTATTGATAGCGCGGTAATTCCAACTACTGATTTTTATTATACTAACGACAGCGAATTTATTTATTATGACAAAATATTTCCGTATGGGAATAAAAACATTACAGCTGAATACACTGCCGGATGGGGCGTTACTGTAGATGATGATGAAAACAACGGAGAGTACTTGCCCAAAATCATTAAAATGACGGTACTGAGGATTGCTTCAATGCTACAGGCTGAGTCTGACAGCAATATCGCTGTTTCAAGTAAATCATTTGCAGACAGCGGAACGCGCACGTTTATTAACTACGCCGATTATTCAAAGTATTTGACACCAATTTCAATTTACCGAATATTGGTGATATAACGAAGTGATGACGGAGCGATAACGAAGTGCCAGTAAAATTTGAAGCCGCCTTAAACACAAAAAATCTTGAGAACAAGCTGCGGATTTTTTCATCTGGGTTGGGCGGCATATTCAAAGAGTTAATGAAAGCCGTGGGCCAGAAAATGACTGCTGAGGCAAAGTCACTTGCGCCGTCAAGAACTGGCAGGCTCAAGAATAATATCAATTTTATAGTGAACAACGATACTGAGTTTGTTTTAACAACGCGCAAGAGTCTAAAAAGGTCGAATGTATGGTATTCACGCATTGTTGAAAAAGACAGGCACATTAAGCCCAAAAAGGGCAAGTATCTTGTATTCAAAATAGACGGCGAATGGAAAAAGGTTGACTCAGTAAATGTGAAGGGCCAGCCATACATGAGTACCGTATATGACGAGTACTGGGAAGGGCAGAACTCAAAGGGCTATCGAGAGTTGGCACGGGCTTTAGAAAACAAAATAAGGAATTATTTCGATGAACTTTAAAGACCAGCAAACCGCGCTGATTTCTTTTCTGTCAACAAACTATAAGAATTATTTACCCGCGTATATTTCTGAGCCAGGCATTACAACCGAATTTCTTGATTTTGATAAGTTCAAGGGCGACTTTACGCTGTTTATTGATTTTTCACAGATTGATTTTCAACAAAGCAATTACAAAGATGACTGCGGAGACATTGAACACTTGTCATTGACTGTGTACTTAGCGAGGCGAAACAACACTAGCACAATTCTTCAATCTGATATTCTGGACGCGGCTTACGCTTTTTATGAAATGATAAAAAACGATTCAAGCTTAGGAATAGCTCAAAGCACGACAATAAACAGCATTGACTTTTTTCGGTATGTTGAGGCGACAAAATATATATGCGTAGCTGAAATTAGCTTGTCACTTACCATAGAAATATGACTATAAGAATATAACGTAAGGATTTGAAATGAGACTAAAAAACGGAATAGTAGTTCATGTCACAGAGGACGCAAAGAAAAAATGGGAACAGAGAGAAAAGCCCATTAAACGAAAGAATAGCTGCCCTTCATGCGAAATTGAAAACATGAAGAAAGAAGCGATGTTTTGCAAAGAAGAAATACCAGATGACTTACTGGATAATGACTATCAACAAGAAGAACAAAAACAGTAGCCTAATAAATAGACTATATAATAAAGGAGAATAAAAATGAGAAATATAAAGCATATAGGGGGAACAAAAAATTAAGTTTACAGGACAAAAAGCACAGGTTTTTATAGATAGCTTTGACAGCTCAAACGTTATTAGCGGCACAGGGAGTAATACTACCACAGCAAAGGAAAAGTATTTTGTAATATCAAAAGGCGCCGGAAGCACTGTACCGGTAGTTGAGGGAACATTTTTCATTGCTCCGGCAAGCGGAGCACAAATCACTTTAATTGCTGGCGATAGGCTGCTTAAAATTGAGCCTGACAGATTTTGTAAGACAACGGCAAGCTTTGAGTTTGCAATGGGAAGCGTAGATGTCGGTGATGACTGTGACCCAGGCGCTACAATAAGCGACGGCATGCTAACTATAACCGGAAGCCTTGCGGGATTATTCCGCTACGATGACGTTACTCAAGATTTTGATAATGTTACAGATGTTATTGTGAATAGGTTTTTAGACATTATTGAAGATGATGGTGCTGGGACTTATACTCTCTATCCAAGAAGTGACGCTCAAATTTACCTTTTGACACTGCTTAATTCTGGCGGCAAAGTTGGAACAACTGAAAATTATTTGTTTGTGCCAATCAACATCACAAGTTTATCAATGAGCCTTGGGAACGCAGACCCACAGAATAAAGAACTGAGCTTTAGCAAGGGCTGTGGACAGCCAATAATCTACAAAGTCCCTGTTTCTGTGTAAATCCAAATTTAAAAAACACTTCTAGCGTTGCCTAATGCAACGCTTTTTTTGTACTAATTATTTAATAGGAGAACAAAACAATGTCTGTACTAAAATCTCTTAGAGTCAAAGAGAAAAATTACGTATTCAAAGTTTACGGAAATGAAAAAAATGAGAATCCGGCAAAAGCAGTATTTTCACGCTTTCCCATGCAAGAGGAGTCATTTCCAGTCGCTTCACAGAAAAGCATAATGGAATCATCAGCAATAAAAGATTTTGATAATTCTCAGGGCGCAAAAGAGCAATTAGTTAAGCATGTTATTGACGTGATGGTTGAAAACATGACGAATAATCGTTTGGACTACATTAAATTTCTTACGGAGTGTGTCGACCATTTTGAAGATTTTGTGTATGGCAATAAAAAGATAAAGTCGGTAGACGATTTTCTAACATTACCACAAGAAGCCGTGGAAAAAATAGCAAAAGACTTATATTTTTACTCCAAGACAGAGGATGAATTTACCCTGGGGGAATAAAAGCCCTAACTTATGGATATAAACTTCATAAGTTAGGGTATCGGAAAATAGATGATAATAAGGAAATTCCTAATGATTATTCATTATTAAAAGATAATAATGACCCATACCCTATTAATGTATTTGGATTAAATAAGCCACTTTCAAGTGGAAAAATTTGTAAATATATAAATTTAGAATTCTATCATTATCTAAATATTTATAAAAATATAAAATCTTTTGGCCTCCCGTTTAAAGATACTTGGTTAAATAACCCTAAATGGGTACTTACTTTAGTACATTTATTTGATGATATAAATGAAGAATACGATAGATATAAAACCATAAAAGGAATTACTTAAAAATTGACTATATTTATATGGAAAACTACGGGTATATTTATATAACAACAAACAAAATTAATGGAAAAAGATATATTGGACAGCATAAATCAAAAGATTGGGACTCTGATTACGTTGGTTCTGGTAAATTACTACACTATGCTATAAAAAAATACGGTATTGAAAAATTTATCTGTCTTCCTCTTGCTTGGGCTTGGAACAAAGCTGAATTAAATCAATTAGAAATAGAATACATAGCGCATTATCGACCAGAATACAATATTTCTACTGGTGGTACTGGTGGAAATTTAGGTGAAAAAGTAAGTGAAATATTAAGTGAAAAATGCAAAGGTGAAAAAAATGGTATGTATGGGAAAAAACATACAAATGAAACTAAATTGAAAATGATAGAAGCAAGAAATAATATATCTGAAGAAACTAGAAAAAAAATTGGAGAAGGAAATAAAGGAAAAAAACATTCAGAAGAAACAAAAAAGAAATTAAGTGAAATAAATAAAGGTAAATCTTTATCAGAAGAAACTAGAAGAAAAATGAGTGAATCAGCAAGCAGAAAAATTCATTCCGAAGAAACAAAACAAAAAATTAGTAAAAACTCTAAGGGCAGACTTCATTTTACTAATGGTAAAACAAATATATTCCAAAGAGAATGCCCTGAAGGTTTTTGGCCTGGACAAATCAGTTCTAAAAAGGTAGTATAAAAATTGGCAGACCTAACACTTTCTATAAACGCAAATTTTGAGGCCGCAAGTAAAGCATTTAAAGATTTAGCAAATAGCTCGGAAGAAGTACGACAAAAGATTGAGAAATTTTCAGACGCTTTCAAAGCCGAACAAGTTGATAGATTCGTAGATAAACAAAAACTTTTGCAGGCGGCACTCACGGCTACAAAGGGCGAAGTAGCCGCTATGACATCAGCGCAAAAAAATTATGAAAGTGAAATAACACGGCTCATAAAGTCAGGACTTGACCCAGAGTCAGACGCTATACAGCGGTTGCGAAACGAACATGACGCACTTGCCAAGAAAATAAAAGAAACAAACGAAGTACAAAAACAGCAAGAACAGGTGCTAAAAAACGCTGAAAGAGCGGCTACGGCTCTTTTTGTTGCCATTGGCGCGGGCGTTGCCGCTTTAGGCGTTGCCACACAGAAAACAGCGGAAGCCGGAGACCAGTTTGCTAAAACCGCCCGGGTAATTGGCATGACTGCCGAAACATTCCAGGAATTAGAATACGCCGCAAAAATGAGCGGCATTGACAGCCTAAAAGGTTCGCTTGAAAAACTGAATAAAAGCATGGCTGACTTAAAGGGCGGTTCAGGGACACTGGTATCCTATTTAAAACAGAACGATAAAGCACTATTAGACCAGTTAAAAAATGTTTCTTCCAATGAAGAGGCTTTCAATCTCTTAATGGACGCTGTTAATAAAGCCCCCAATGAATTTACCAGGGCTGGATTAGCACAAGCCGCGTTCGGTAAATCAGGCCAGGACGTAATCTTATTGGCGCATGAGGGCGCTGACGGTATTGCCGCTTTACGGGAAGAAGCGAGGAAATACGGCGTCATGTCCAATGAAGCGGCGGCAAATTCAGAAGCGTATTTAGACGCACAAGACCGGTTAAAGGCGTCTCTTGCCGGTGTCGCCAACGAACTGACGGCAGGATTAATGCCCGGCTTAACGAATACCATTACTAAGATGGCTGACTTTATCGCCGGAATAGACGACTGGGAAGACATTTTAACGACCGCCGGTATTGCCCTTGCCGGAATAACAACCGCGCTAGTGTCTTTTGTAGCCGTGTCAAAAGGCGCACAAGCTATTCAGCAAATGGCTGTTGCTATAAAAGCATTACAAGCGGCTATTTTAGGTCCTGCCGGAGCTGCGGCAATTGCGCTTGGGGCGCTTGTTACCGCCGGTCTTGCGCTTAACAAAATGTACGACGACCAGCAGCACGCGGGAGAACGGGCCGCGGCGGCTATGAAGAAAAATGGCGAGGAAGCAAATAGCCTTTTAACTGAATATAACCGCCTGAATCCCGGAAAAGCGCTTGATAAAGAAACTACTGACGAACTGATAAAAATATATCCTGAGTTAAACGGTT
>JAISDD010000141.1 GCA_031265005.1 Syntrophomonadaceae bacterium
AAGAAATATCCAAAAAAAGACAGTGTAAATCCGAAAAATACCGCTATTACATTTAAATACGCCATAACAATTCGCTACTAGCTGAAACCAATATATTTTAGACTTTGCAATATTATTACACCCCATTAACATTTATATGGTAAGTATAGTTTGTAAAATACCATCGGCCAGATTCTTTTTAAGACATTCTTTTGGAACTGTAGAGTGTCCGGCGTATATTTTCAAACGGTTCACTAAAGCGGTCGTTTTTGAGTTGTTTGCTTGAAACTGGGTAATTCTGTTGATAAAACTAAACATAAACATGAATTATGAACCGATGTGTAGTATACTGTTGAGGCTGAATGTATTATTATTCAGTAATGATGGATTATCATGTCTGAGTATACGGTATTGAGAGGGGAGAGGATAGGAAAACTATATTTAATATCTCATGGTGCTGTTTTAAACAGTGTAAATATTTATTACTTACTTGAAAGAAAGGTGATAATTGTTGGTTCTCGATTTTTCTTCTCTGCTAGCTGGCCCCAAGTTTAGAAACGCTGTTAAATACTCGTTTTTATGGATATTCAGCCTAGCGTCAATATTATTCTTACCATTACAAGCCTCAGCCAGTGAGGCCAATCTGACGCTTCCGGCTCTAGAAGCAGGGCAGCATAACTTACTTCTGGCAGGCATCGTTGTTTGCATATTAGGAATGGTATTTGGCTATTATCAATTTTCCAAAATTAAAAAACTTCACGCTCACAAGTCCATGTTAGACGTAGCTCAAACTATTTACGAAACATGCAAAACATATTTGACGCAACAGGGAAAATTCATTGCTATCTTATTCGTGTTTATCGGTGTATGTATAGCTTTTTACTTTGGGTTTCTGCAGAATACGTCAGTCGGCGGAGTGCTGTTCATATTAATGTGGACGGTTATCGGTATTTTAGGTTCATATTGTGTGGCGTGGTATGGAATAAGGGTGAATACTCTGGCAAACAGCCGCACCGCTTTTACCGCTTTGGAACGCAAGCCTTTAAAATTGCTGAATATCGCTTTGGACGCTGGTATGAGCATAGGCGTTTTACTGGTTTGCGTAGAGTTGATTATGATGCTGATCATTTTACTCTTTGTCCCCGGCCATTTAGCAGGATCCAGTTTTATCGGCTTTGCCATCGGGGAATCGTTAGGTGCCAGCGCTTTGCGTATTGCCGGTGGCATATTTACTAAAATCGCCGATATTGGCGCCGACCTCATGAAAATAGTGTTCGGGATTAAAGAAGACGACCCCCGCAATCCTGGTGTTATCGCCGATTGCTGTGGAGATAACGCCGGCGACAGCGTAGGTCCTACCGCAGACGGATTTGAAACTTATGGAGTAACCGGCGTCGCTATTGTAACTTTTATCATTTTAGGAGTTTTCGACCCCGGGATGCAAACCACGCTGCTGACTTGGATTTTCACTATCCGCGTATTAATGGTAATTACTTCCATAGTTTCTTTTTACGTAAACCGGGCTTTCAGTCAATCCCGTTTTGGCAACAAAGACGATTTTGATTTTGAAGCGCCTTTATCCAGCTTAGTCTGGGTCACTTCCATAATTTCCATAGTAGTTACTTTTATCGTCAGCTATCTCATTTTAGCTTCCGGCACTTCCGCTCAATTACGTGAATTATGGTTTTTATTTGCCGCCATCGTAAGCCTTGGCACTTTATCAGCCGCTTTAATCCCTGAGTTCACTAAAATATTTACCAGCCCCAACTCCAAACACGTCGCCGAAGTAGTAAAAGCTTCCAGAGAAGGCGGCCCTTCTCTCAACATTTTATCTGGTTTGGTAGCTGGTAATTTCAGCGCTTTTTGGATCGGCATGGTATTTGTAGTCATCATGTTCGCCGCCTATTATTTAAGCGGTTACGGCTTGGACGCGGTTATGATTTATCCTTCCGTATTTGCTTTCGGCCTGGTCGCTTTTGGCATGTTAGGAATGGGTCCGGTCACTATCGCTGTTGATAGTTATGGCCCGGTTACCGATAACGCCCAATCTATTTATGAACTTTCTTTAATAGAAGAAATTCCGGATGTGGAAAAACAAATTGAAGTCATGTACGGCTTTAAACCGGATTTTGAAAAGGCCAAACATTATCTTGAAGCCAACGACGGCGCCGGCAACACTTTTAAAGCGACCGCTAAGCCTGTTCTCATCGGAACAGCGGTAGTCGGAGCCACTACCATGATTTTCTCTCTGATCCTGGTAATTCAAAACGTTTTAAATGTAAACCCGGCGGAAATACTTAACCTCTTGAATCCTTTCACCATTTTAGGCTTCTTATGCGGCGGAGCGGTTATATACTGGTTTACCGGAGCTTCTACTCAGGCGGTAACTACCGGAGCTTACAGGGCGGTCGAATACATCAAAAACAATATAAACCTAGATGCCGCCGCCAACCAGCAAGCTAACATAGAAAACTCTAAAGAAGTAGTTAAAATATGTACTCAGTATGCTCAATCGGGTATGTTCAATATTTTCATAGCTATCTTTTCCTTTGCCTTAGCTTTTGCTTGCTTATCCGCTCCTAGCATTGAAAATAATAATCCCGTGAGCTTCTTTGTGGCTTATTTAATTTCCATAGCTATATTCGGCCTCTTCCAAGCCGTTTTCATGGCTAACGCGGGCGGCTGCTGGGATAACTCCAAAAAAGTAGTGGAAGTAGATCTACAGGAAAAAGGCACCCCTCTTCATGAAGCTACCGTGGTGGGCGATACGGTAGGAGACCCTTTTAAAGATACTTCTTCCGTCGCTTTAAACCCCATAATAAAATTCACTACCTTATTTGGTCTTTTAGCGATGGAGATAGCTATTTCCGAATCATTCCGGGCCACTGCCCCATATGTCGGCTTCGTTTTCCTGCTCATCGCCATTTTCTTTGTTTACCGTTCTTTCTTCGGCATGAGGATTCCGGCTAAAGAGGAAAAGGCTGTAAAAAAATAACGCGAGTTTTTGAAAAAAGCCGGCCATAAAAAGATATGTACTCACACTGAAAAACGGGATACTGCCAAAACAGTAACCCGTTTTCTTTTCATTATCAGACATAAATAACAACTCAAACAGTATTTGATTTTTTTATTAAACTACCGCAACAAGTCCATATTTCCTAAACTGCTTTTTCTATACAGTTTCCACTCTATTCGAAACGGCAGTTAAATTTCTTAAAAGCGTTAAGCAGTTTTTCGCGCAGCTCTTTTCCGTTCTCATAAAAATCCGGCTGGAGTTTTATGGAACTCTGATACGTTTTTATGGTAAAACAAGTTTTTTGAGCAAAACTATTTTCCTCTTTAACGCTTTTGATCTCTTCATAGGAAACGCAGCGGATATCGTCCCCTCTGGTAAAAACGATCCCTTGCTCAGTTAGCTCTATTTGTTCTCCGATGCGTTTTCTTCCTTGTCTCCAGCTGACCGCCACTGTCAAAGCTCCCCCCAGCGAAAGCACTAAAGCAATTATCGGAAAGCTGAATTTCCAAAACAAAATCACCAAAACAAAAATAATCGCTAATAAAATCCAAGACACCGAATAGCCGCTTCTATCAGTGATTTTGAAAATATCCATTAAATCATCCTCTTTCCCATATTATAATTTCCAACCGCCAATCATAAAATATTATAGATTATTAACACCTAAAACACATTATTAATTGGAAATTTTGTGTAATTTAGATAAAAATAAACCATAAAAGGGTTTTCATAATTGTTCACTTTAGTGTACAATATAAATAACATTCGTACATAATTATATACAAAAGCACACTATCCTGCCATTCCAACATCTTTATGTGTGCAAATAACTGAACAATTGTCCATCATCCATGACCGAAAGGGGTTAAATTATGATTTTTGCTGAACAAAGCATTAATGAACTTTCTGTCGTTGACTTAATGAACAAAAATTTTACAACTATTAAACCTACCGATACTTTCAAAACAATTATAAACACTTATAAACAGTACAAAATAGATGTCATTCCGGTAGTAGATGAAGAGAAGCGCTTAATTGGAGTTTTCCCGCGCGGGAAGCTGTATAACGCGTTGCTGGACGGTAAATCGCTGGACGATCCTTGCATGGACTACATCGTTTTATCTCCTAACACCATCCAATCAGAATTGACTTACAACGATATAACGCTGTCTGGAAGAGTGAACAACAGCAAGGTGGGAACACTGCCGATTGTGGATCTCCACAATAAAGTTTTGGGTATTGCCGGCCCCCGCGAATATTTGCGGACCACCATCAAATTCACTATGAAAACCAACGCCTTTTTACAGTCCGTTATTCAAGCCATGCATGACGCTATAATAACTACCGACAGACATGGTAATATTTTAATGATTAACCAGGCTGCCGAAAAAATGTTTTCTGTAAGAGAAGCGGATATTATCGGTAAATTTATTCAAGACGTCTTCCCTTCTATTTTCTTTCGCAACAAATTCCAGTTTGGCGTAAGCACTGTTTTACATTCCGTACCGGTTATATTAAACCAAGTCCCGATAATCGAAGCTGATGAATTAGTAGGCATGAACTTTGTGTTGCAAAACAAATCAAAACTGGAGGAAATAGCGCACGAACTGGAAGTAGTTAAAGAACTTCAGCAAAATTTTGACGGGGTTTTGAGCGCTTCTTCCGATGGGGTTTTCGTTGTCGATCAAAACGGAGTCGTTAAGTATTCCAACGATATGGCCAATATCTTGGTCGATACCTCGGCGCCTGGGGCTAGCATTGAAAAACTGTTAAACACTAATACCCCTTCCAAAGTATTATCAACCGGCATTTCTGAAGTTGACGTCTGTAAAATTCAAAATAAAAATTGTATCGTTTCCCATGTTCCCATACTGAAAAACGGCAAAAAGCCTTCCGGCATGGTCAGCATAGTTTATTTTGACGACAATAAAACGACCGAAGATATTGCCAGAAAATGGTTTTCTTTACAACAGCAAGTGCAATATTATAAAGACCAATTTGAAAAAAATACTACCGGCGTAAATAAATTCGATCAGATAATCACTAAAAATCACGCTTTTTTAAAACTTAAAAAAGAAGCGGAGCGGATAGCCAAAAGTTCTTCCACGGTTTTAATCACCGGTGAAAGTGGCGTAGGGAAAGATATGTTCGCCCGCGCCATTCACGCCCACAGCCAAAAACAAAATGGGCCTTTTGTGAAAGCAAATTGCGCGGCTATCCCTGAATCATTGTTTGAATCGGAGCTGTTCGGATATGCTCCCAATTCTTTTACCGGCGCTTCGAAAAGAGGAAAACCCGGCTACTTTGAGCAAGCCAACGGCGGCACTATATTTTTAGACGAAATAGGAGATATCCCTTTATCCATCCAGGTGAAACTTTTACAGGTCATTCAGGAAAAACAATTTATGCGGGTGGGCGGTACCGGTACCCAATCGGTTGACGTCAGGATAATAGCGGCTACCAACCGTGATCTCCGGGAAGCCATGCTTAAAAATCAATTCCGTGAAGACC
>JAISDD010000165.1 GCA_031265005.1 Syntrophomonadaceae bacterium
TAATGGAGAACGGATTAAAAACGCTAAAGACGACGTTTTGATATTGCATCCTGGGCCTATGAACAGAGGAGTGGAAATTGATGGAGAGTTGGCCGACGGGATAAGTTCCGCCGTCAACAAGCAGGTGACCAATGGAGTCGCCGTGCGGATGGCTTTACTTTATTTAATGATTGGAGGGGTAAACAATGAAGTTTTTGATTAAAAACGGACGAGTTATTGATCCCGCCAATCAAATTGACGATATTAGAAATATATTTGTAGCTGATGGATTTATAGCTGATAGTGATAGTATTGCTTCTTCAGATCAAGACGTTAAAGTTATAGACGCCGAAGGCCTGATCGTTACTCCGGGGTTTATTGACATGCATGTGCATTTACGGGAACCCGGACAGGAATATAAAGAAGACATAACCACCGGCAGTTGGGCTGCCGCAGCTGGCGGTTTCACTGCTGTTTGCTGTATGCCTAATACCGACCCGGTGATCGACAACCATGTGGTAGCCAGTTTTATAAAAGAGCGGGCTCGTAAGTCAGCTTTAGTCAAAGTTTTTCCTGTAGGCGCTATTACTAAAAATTTAGAGGGCGAGAAATTAAGCGAAATAGCCGGGTTAGTCTCCGCCGGCTGCGTTGCTATTTCAGATGACGGGAACCCTGTAAAAAAGGCCAATATGATGAGAAACGGCCTCGAATATGCCAAAATGTTCGATTTGCCGGTGCTGTCTCATTGCGAAGAAGAAAATTTGAGCAGCGGGGGATTAATGCATGAAGGATTGTATTCTTTCATATATGGTTTAAAAGGAATACCAGCGGCGGCTGAAGCTATTATGGTAGGCCGGGACATCAGTTTAGCCCGTTTGACCGGAAGCCGGTTGCATATATGTCATATATCAGCAGCCGAATCAGTGGATTTAGTGCGTCAAGCAAAAAAAGAAGGCCTTCCGGTTACATGCGAAGTTACTCCTCATCATTTAGCGTTAAGCGATAAAATTATCGGCGATTACGACGGCAATACCAAAGTCAACCCTCCTTTACGGGGACAGGATCATATTGACGCGTTAATCGCGGCGGTAAAAGACGGTACTATTGATTGCATAGCAACTGATCACGCGCCGCATCATATTGAGAGCAAAGACTGCGAGTTTCAAATGGCCAGTTTTGGTATTTCCGGATTGGAGACAGCGGTGGCAGTATGTATGGATATGGTTAACCGGGGCGTACTGGAATTAAAGCGAGTTATAGAAATGTTTACTTTGAACCCGGCGAACATTTTGCGCCTTAACGGCGGCGCCTTAAATGCAGGAATGCCAGCCGACATAACTGTTATTGATTTAAAGCTGAAAAAAACTGTTGACGTGGCTTCTTTTTACTCTAAAGGTAAAAATAATCCGTTTCACAAGAAAGAATTAACGGGCTGGCCGGTCCTTACTATGGTTAATGGTAAAATAGCTGCTCAAAACGGAAAAATTATTATATAATCTAATTAGGATAAAAGCTGTGCGGAGAATGTTGCTTCATTGCTTAAATTACGCATAAGAAGGTCGCCGGCAGAAAATATATTTAAAAGGACAAAACGGTTATGAGCGTATCGCAAATGCAGGGGATGGTTATAGAGAACGTGCAAAAAAACTCCGGTTGGTATGAAATGGAGATTTCCATTCCGTCTTTCGCGCCTTGCGCCCGCCCCGGCCAGTTTGTACACATAAAAACCGGCGCTGGAAGCGACCCTTTGTTAAGGCGGCCCTTTAGTATTTGTGATTTTGATAAAGACGCCGGACGCTTATTTCTGATGTATAAACTGGTAGGAAGCGGAACTAAGTGGTTGAGCAGCGTCGCGAGCGGGAGCTATATCGATATAGTAGGGCCTTTGGGAAAAGGATTTACCTGTCCGGACCCTGGAGCCAGAGTGATTTTAGTAGGGGGCGGTATAGGGATAGCTCCGTTGTTATATCTGGCCAGACGCCTGACTGAACGGAATTGCCGTCTGCGCATATTTTACGGGGTTGAAGAATATCATCAGTTATCGGCTTTAAATAAATTCGAGCGCTTGGGCGTCAATATAGACGTCGCCACACACGATGGCAGCGCCGGATTTAAAGGCTTGGTAACCGACCTTTTCGAACAAAAAATAGTTTCGGAAAAAGCCGACGTCATATACACTTGCGGGCCTGAAATAATGATGGCCAAGGTGGCCGCTGTCGCCGCTCAATACCAAATCCCGGGAGAATTATCTTTAGAAGAGTATATGGCTTGCGGAGTGGGGGCTTGCTTAGGCTGCGCCCGTAAATTAAAAGCTGAGGACGACAATTTTGTTAAAATATGTAAAGACGGGCCGGTGTTTTCTTTTTCTCAAATGAAGTTTGATTTAAATTAATGGCCATGACAGCTCGTAAAACGTAAAAAATGTAAGGAGCTTACATCTTGAATACAGGGCAAAAAAATTCTCCGGAACAATATATTTCTGATACAGTGGATTTAAGCGTTGACTTAGGCGGTTTGCGTTTGAAAAATCCAGTTACGGCAGCCTCCGGAACTTTCGGCTATGGACGGGAATACGAACCTTTTGCGGATATTTCCCGCTTGGGAGCGGTGATCGTTAAAGGCACTACTTTAAAACCCACCCCAGGTAATCCTGCTCCAAGGATTTACGAGACCGCTTCCGGTATGCTCAACTCTATTGGCTTGGAAAACCCTGGAATAGAAGTTTTTTTGGACATTCATTTACCTTACCTGCTGGAACGGGGAGTTCAGGTGATAGCCAACATAGCAGGAAACACTTTCGAGGATAACGAAACGCTGGGCGCCATGATCCGTAGGCAAAGCGGCGTTGCCGCCATTGAACTGAATATTTCCTGCCCCAATGTAGAAAAAGGCGGAATGCATTTCGGAACGGACCCGGATATGGTTTTCCAAGTGGTAAACGCTGTAAAAAAAGTTACTGATCTTCCGGTGATTCCTAAATTATCCCCGAACGTCAGTGATATTACCATTATTGCGCAGGCGGCGCAAGCAGGCGGCGCGGACGCTTTATCCATGATAAACACTTTAATGGGAATGGCTATAGACGTAAAAAAGAGAAAACCAGTGTTGGGGAACATCTTTGGAGGGTTATCTGGTCCGGCCATCAAGCCGGTCGCTTTGCGCATGATCTATCAGGTGCATAAAGAAATCGATATACCTATTTTAGGCGGGGGTGGCATAATGAACGTCACTGACGTTTTGGAATTTATAATGGCCGGTTCGTCTGCGGTTTCTATAGGCACCGCTAATTTCGTGCAACCCGGGATCTCTGTTCAGCTGATAAATGAACTGGCCGATTATATGGTTGCGAACAATGTAGCCAAAATAAGCGATTTAGTGGGAGCGGCCGTATATAAATAAACTTTGCTGGCACGTTAAAAACAGCGATCAGGAAACGAGGAATGATAATGAAACCCAAAAAACGTATCATATTGGCGTTGGACGTTAATTCTAAAGACGAAGCCGTGGATTTAGTGAAAAAATTGGCCGGCCACGTTGGCGTTTTCAAGGTAGGGATGCAATTGTATAACTTGGCTGGCCCGGATATAGTACATTGTATAAATGATCTGGGCGGACAGGTTTTCATCGATTTAAAATTTCATGATATACCTAATACAGTGGCTTCAGCCGGAAAAGTTATGGCCGGGTTAAATTGTTTTATGTTTAATGTTCACGCCGCCGGCGGCAGAGTTATGCTGAAAGCAGCGGCGCAAGCAGTAAAAGAGGAGGCGCTGCGTTTGCGCCGCGCGCCGCCTAAAATACTGGCGGTGACGGTTTTAACCAGCATTTCCCAGAAAGAATTGGAGGACGAAATGCTGATAAAGGGCCGTGCTGTAGAGCAGGTAGTGTCCACATGGGCGGAAATGGCGCAGCAAAGCGGTATTGATGGAGTGGTTTGTTCCCCTCAAGAAATCACTGCCATAAGAGAGCGTTGCGGTCCGGATTTTATAATAGTGACTCCGGGAATACGCCCTCAATGGGCGGAAGAAGGAGATCAAAAACGCATAACTACTCCGCGGCAAGCTTTAGATGCGGGGGCAGACTACATGGTAATAGGGCGCCCGATAATAAAGGCTTACGATCCTGTTGAAGCGGTCAAATTAATAATAGACGAGTTGGAGGCTTAAAAAACATGCTGGACAAAAACGAAGCTCTGGAAATATTTTTTGAAGCAGGCGCCCTGTTAAACGGGCATTTTTTACTCACTTCCGGTCGCCACAGCAATCAATACATGCAGTGCGCTCAAGTATTGCAATATCCCGAAGCGACACAAAAACTGGCGGAACATATCAGAGACGTTTTCGCGAAAGATGAAATTGATCTGGTAATCGGACCGGCTATGGGCGGGATAATCGTAGCTTACGAAACCGCGAGACAGCTCAAAGTTCCGGGTATTTTCACCGAACGCAGTAATTCAGAAATGCAGTTGCGCAGAGGGTTTACCATTATGCCCGGCCAAAAAGTATTGGTGGTGGAGGATGTTATTACTACTGGAGGCTCAGTGCGGGAAGTGATAGACGTAGTAAAAGAAAACGGCGGAGAAGTAGCTGGCGTTGCCGTGCTGGTAGACCGTAGCGGCGGGGCAATAGATTTCGGGGTAAAATTTGCCGCTGTTTTAACCATGGATATAGAATCGTGGGACGTTTCTGATTGCCCCCTTTGTA
Source organism: Syntrophomonadaceae bacterium (assembly GCA_031265005.1). Taxonomy (GTDB): domain Bacteria; phylum Bacillota; class Syntrophomonadia; order Syntrophomonadales; family Syntrophomonadaceae; genus JAISDD01. The sequence continues at coordinate 4,683 of JAISDD010000165.1, forward strand.
AAAATGGGCAAAGGACCCCTGTAAAACCTGGCAGCCGCAGTTAATTGAATGCACACGGCAATAAAAAATTTATATGACAAACGGAGGACGTATTAATTAATGATAAAAACAGCTATTATAGGAGGAACCGGCTTTTACACGCCAGAAGTGCTGGAAAGCGCAAAGAATCACATACAGGACACCCCTTTCGGACAAGTCTCTGTCATTACAGGCATTTATAAAGAAAACGAAATTGCTTTTATCCCCCGGCATGGAGCGCGGCACGGAACCCCTCCGCACCTTATTAATTACCGGGCTAACATTCTTGCTTTAAAAAAGATGGGAGTGGAAAATATTTTAGCTACGGCAGCCGTAGGGTCTCTTTATTTTGAATTTAAACCGGGGCAGATGGTGCTGGCAGACCAGTTTTTGGATTTTACCAAAAGCCGTCCTAACACTTTTTATGAAGGCGGCGAACGCGGAGTTATCCATTGCGACATGACCGCGCCATATTGTCCGTTTTTGCGCCATACGATAGTTGAAGTCGGGAAAACAATGGGTGTTGGCGTCCATAACGGAGGGGTATATGTGTGTACGGAAGGCCCTCGTTTCGAAACGGCGGCCGAAATAGAAATGTTTAAAATGTTGGGGGGACATTTGATCGGGATGACCAGCGTCCCTGAAGCGACATTAGCCAGAGAATTAGGGATTTGCTACGCCAATATTTGTATTGTAACTAATTTTGCCGCCGGTATAGCTCCAGGCATATTGACTCACAGCGAAGTAGTGGATATGATGAATAGCGTTATGGGAACAGTAAGACCGCTGCTTCTTGAGAGCGCCCTTTTGATCAGTAAACCAAAAAATTGCACTTGCGCCAACATTTTGTCGGAGGCAGGGATAATGAAATGATAACGCCTGTTTGTTATCAGGACCGGCAGCTGATTATTTTAGATCAGAGCAAACTGCCTCAGCAAATAGTTTATGACAGATGCGGTACTGCGGAAGAAGCAGCTGAAGCTATCCGCACTTTGAAAGTAAGAGGCGCGCCCCTGATAGGTATAATTGCCGCGTACGCTATGGTTTTAGCTTTAATTACTTTTAAAGGCCCTAATGAAGGCTTATGCAGATATTTTCAGGAAAAAAAGCACCTTTTAGCCGCTACTCGCCCTACAGCGGTCAATCTGTTTTGGGCCTTGAACAACATGGAAAGGCTTTTTATGGAAAATTTGGAACTTCCGCTGGCAGATTTGATTAAACTGATGGAAGAAAAAGCCAATGAAATATTGAACCTTGATATAGCTTTAAACAGGCTAATAGGAGAAAACGGGCGCGGATTATTGCCTTCCGGCTGCCAAGTTCTTACTATTTGTAACGCGGGGGCTTTAGCTACGGGAGGTTATGGCACCGCTTTGGGAGTTATACGCGCGGCTCATGCCGAAAACGGTTTGGGGATGGTTTGGGTGTGCGAAACCAGGCCTGTTTTACAAGGCGCCAGGTTGACAGTTTGGGAGTTAACGCGGGAAAAAATCCCGGTAACTCTGATTACCGACAGCATGGCGGGTTATATTATGTATTTGGGAAAAGTTGACGTGGTTATAGCGGGAGCTGACCGAGTTGCCAGCAACGGCGATACTGCTAACAAAATCGGCACTTATTCACTGGCTATGCTGGCCCGCTGCCATAAAATACCGTTTTATATTGCCGCTCCGTTTTCCACTTTTGATTTATCATTGGCGGACGGAGCTGAAATTCCGGTCGAAGAGCGTGACCCGCAGGAAATTAAATGCGTAAACGGTAAATATATCACTGTACCTGAAGTCTCGGTTTTTAATCCCGCTTTTGATATCACGCCGGGTGAGCTGATCTCCAGTATTATCACCGAAAAAGGAGTATTTTCACCTCCTTATGATTTTAGCGGCAAATAAAATGAAAATGAAAAAGGAAAGGTAAAATGCGCTTTTTAGAAGAAAGAGAAGCTTTGCTGGCAGTGGTAAAAAAAATGACGGCCTCACAGATGATTATTGGCACTTGGGGCAACGCGAGCATTCGTATCCCCAGCCAAGACATGATGATCATAACCCCCAGCGCCATGGATTATGAAAAAATGACGGCTGGAGATTTGGCTTTGATATCTTTGGAAGGAGAATTATTGGAAGCCGTTTATCAGCCTTCAAGTGAATGGAAATTGCACTTGAATATATATAACCGGCGCACGGACGCGCAAGCTGTAGTTCATGTTCATTCGGTTTACGCTTCAGCTTTTGCGGCGGCTCATTTGACTATACCTGTGGCTTTGGAAGAAACAGCCCAGTTGATAGGACATGAAATAAAAGTGTCTCCTTATGCTGAATGCGGAAGCGCGGAATTAGCTGAAACGGTTTCGAAAGAGCTGGGAACTGACAAAAACGCTGTTTTAATGGCTAACCACGGTTTAATTTGTTTGGGCGCTGATATTGCGCAAGCTTGGAAAGCCGCGCAAGTAGTGGAAAAGAACGCTCAAATAGTCTTTATCGCTAAGCAGTTAGGTGAAGTTCACTGCCTGTCCCAGGAAGAAGTACGAAAATTATACTGGCAGTTCAAAGA
>JAISDD010000171.1 GCA_031265005.1 Syntrophomonadaceae bacterium
CAAATGTCTGATATAAGCACGGCTGTAATTCCTGCATACATAACAATCACAGCGCTCATCCAGCGGATTGAAATCATCGGCGAAAACCGCATTCCGCACCGTTATTCGTCCTTTACGCGTATAAGCGGACCCATGCCTGGCTAACCGCGTAGGTAAAACGCAATCAAACATGTCAATCCCGTTATAAACGCCTTCCAATAAATCCTCCGGCGCCCCTACTCCCATCAAGTAGCGCGGTTTATCCTCCGGCAGAACCTCTGCGGTGGTCCGCAGGATTTTATACATCTCATCTTTAGGTTCCCCTACGCTCAAGCCGCCTATGGCATAGCCCGGAAAATCCAATTCTGTAATCTCCTCAGCGCTTTTGACCCGTAAATCTTCGTATAGCCCACCCTGTACAATACCGAACAGAGCCTGATGCTGATTGCTTTGCGCCTGCTTACAGCGCCGCGCCCATTTGGTCGTTCTCACCAAGGCGTCTAATATTTCCGACCGGTCGCACGGATAAGGCGAACATTCATCAAAACACATAATAATATCAGATCCTAATTGCTCTTGAATGGCAACGCTTTTTTCCGGAGTCAAAAAGTGGCTGGAACCATCTATGTGAGAATTAAAAAGAACCCCTTCATCATTTATTTTACGCAGCTTACTCAGGCTGAATACTTGAAAGCCGCCGCTGTCGGTTAAAATGCCCCGCCGCCAGTTCATAAAACGGTGAAGCCCTCCTGCCTTTTCCGCCAAATCAGCTCCAGGCCGCAGATACAAATGATAGGCGTTAGCTAAAATAAGATCAACGCCCATCTCATATAAATCCTCCGGCGTCAGCGCTTTTATGGTCGCCTGAGTTCCTACCGGCATAAAAACAGGAGTTTCTACGAAGCCATGAGCGGTGTTAATAACGCCCGTGCGAGCCGCCCCTTCTCCATTCCGTCCCGTTATCTTAAAATCAAACACCACATTATGACTCCCGGCAGTAATTTAAGTTATAAGCTAAAATATCAGTTCGTTAACGTATTCCGCCATATACTCTAGCACAAAAAACGTGAATTATCAACAGCGCCTAAACTATTTTTCGGCCTTCTCCCGAACAGCCTAAAATATAAATTACCACAGACAAATGAGGAACCACGGTGGTTCCTCATCGCTTAAAAAAAGAAAAACAGAAAAAGGATGACAAACTTAAAACTATAAATTCGAAGAAAGCTGTTTGTACAACATCTGCGCGATGCCGATATTGCCGGTTTTGCTGGCTTGTTCGGCATATTCCTCAAATAACATAGATTCCCATATATCAGTGGCCAGCCCGCGATTTACCAAATCACTGTAAGATACAGTCGCCCGCATAGCCTCCATCACTTTGTTAATAAATAAAGCTTCCAGCTGTTGGCAGGATTCCATGAGTTTTTTCTCATTTTTTTCCTTATTGACATCAATATCCCGCAGTATTTTTTCAAAATCCTTTTCCGGCGCCAATTCTTGCGCACTCAAGCTACCGTTCATTATAGAATAAGGATCCGCAGAACTCATATTGTCTATTTTTATCGCCATCAAAACACCTCTTGAGAATATTATACCCTGTCGTTACTTTATATGATTTTACCTAATTACCGTTTTTAACGCCGCAAATTAGCCGCCGTCTGAAGCATTTCGTCAGATGACTGGATAACTTTGGAATTAATTTCATACGCGCGCTGAGCGGTTATAAGACTAACCATTTCCTCGACTACCTGTACATTGGACATTTCCAAATACCCGGCTTCCAAAGAAAGAGAATTATCGCCTTCCGGGTCCCATTCTGTCGGGTCTCCGGAATTAGGCGTTGCCACATATAAACTTCCGCCTATTTTCTCAAGTCCGGCCGGGTTTATGAATTTAGCTAATATGATTTGTCCGGCTTCTTGTATTTCATCGTCTCCCGGTATTTTATAAGTAACGATTCCGGCTTTCCCAATCGTAGCATCATATGCGTCTTCCGGAAAAACATCCGCGCCGACCACCGGGTAGCCGTCGGAAGTTACCAAAGTCCCCTCGGCATCGATCTTAAAAGCTCCGTTCCTGGTAAAAACCGGATCATCATAACCAGGCGCTTCTACTTGAAAAAATCCCTGCCCTATTATGCATACGTCCAGCAAATTACCGGTATCCTGAGGATTCCCCTGCGCGAATAAAGTATTGCTGGCCGCCGGCTTCACTCCCAGCCCAACGCTCAAACCCAAAGGTTCCTGCACGGTATCGGTCACAGCCGGTCTCCTGATTTGCTGGTATATCAAGTCTTGAAATTCAATTCTCTGCTTTTTATAGCCAATAGTGCTTACATTAGACATGTTGTTGGCGATAGTGTCGATGTTCAGTTGCTGCCCGTACATTCCAGAACTAGCCGTATAAAGAGACCGTAACATCAAAATCCTCCCTTTTATGAATCAATCGCTAAATTTAAAAAAATTTACTGGTTTTTAAACATCTTTAGGCAATTATCGTATAAAATAAAAAAAAGTTTAATAAATTTTTTGCCTCTTAAATAAAAAAACGTGAATTTTACAGTCTCATGCCGGACAGCGGCTTGAACGCTATGATCAAACGCTGCCCAAAACTTGTATATAATCCAAATGAGGGTCTGTCGGTCCCTGCAAAGCACAGTTTTCTTGTTTCAGGATTTTTATATAATCGATGATATCTTTAGTGATTTTTTCACCCATACATATTACAGGAATTCCCGGAGGATAAGCCATTATCATCTCTCCGGCTATTTCTCCTTGCGCTTTCTCCAAACGAACGGTTTTTTTATTGCTGTAGAAAGCGTCGCGAGGTGATACTATCATATCAGCAAAAGCCGGAATAGCGCCGTTCGCCCGTTTTTCACCCAACCGGCTCTGCGAGGCCACAGCTTGCAGAGCATTTATTAACGCGTCATAATCTTCCTCTTGGTCGCCCATACTGCAAATAGCCAAAATATTGTTTAAATCAGACATTTCTATTTGAATTCCATATTCGTTCCGTAATTTGTTTTCAACTTGATAACCGCTGCAGCTCAAAGAGCTTAAATTGATACCCAGTTTGGTTTCGTCCCAGTCAAAACAACCAGGAGTACCGATCAATTCTTTGCCAAACGCGTAAACGCCAGGGATTTTATTTAGTTGTTTCCGCGCGCTGATAACCATTCGCAGAGTGTTTCCCAATATTTGTGCGCCTTTGGTGGCCAGTTGTTTCCTGGCAATATCCAAAGAACACATCAAAAGGTAAGAAGCGCTGGAAGTACAGCTTAAATTCAGCGTTTGTTTAATTTTATCCGCGTTCACCATATTCCCCCGCATCAACAAAACCGAGCTTTGCGTCAAGGAACCAGCGGTTTTATGCAAACTGGCGGCGCTCATGTCAGCGCCCGCTTCCATGGCGGTAAGAGGAAAAGTGTTATGGAAAGACATATGAGCGCCATGAGCTTCGTCCACCAGCACCGCCATATTATGAGCGTGAGCAATCCTTACAATGGCTTTCAGATCACAGGCGTGGCCATAATAAGTAGGGTTCAGCAGAAATACGGCTTTAGCGTGAGGATGCTGCTGTATAGCGCGGTAAATATTCTCCAGGGTTACATTCATCGACATCCCTATGTCGTGATTTATTTCCGGATATACGTAAACCGGCATGGCGCCGCTGAGTATTATGCCTCCTATCGTCGATTTATGAGCATTGCGGGGAATAATTATTTCACTGCCAGGATCACAGACGCTCATAATCATAGCCTGAACTCCCGCTGTTGTCCCGTTCACCAGGAAAAACGCCTCTTCCGCCCTGAAAGCGTCGGCTAATAAATTCTGGGCTTCTAATATTACTCCGGTCGGATTGTTCAAATAATCCAGATCGTTCATTCCGTTGACGTCCATTTGTAAGATTCGTTCTCCCGCGTAATTTCTCAAATCCGGTAAACCCCTGCCCTGTTTGTGGCCTGGAACATGGAATGGTATGACTTTTTCTTCTATATAGTTTTTAACCGCGTCAAACAACGGAGTGGCGTTTTGGTCTGTTAACAATGCTTCAACCCTTCCTGCGTTTCATTTTCTAAATCATAACAACTTTTACTATTATGCAACGGACCACGTCCGCCTTACAAGATAATTTTTCCAAGCATATCTTTTCGTTAATTATCATTGTTTACCGGTTTTAGCCGGCCGATAAACTGCGAGCTATTTTTCGGGAGTGGGATAAAATATTTTTTTCATCAAAAGTTTTTATAACACGGTCCTCCATGATTATTCCGCCGTTTACTATGACGGTCAGCACATCGGAAGCCTGCGCCGAATATACAATATTGGCGCATATGTCATAACAAGGGATCATATGGGGCACGTCCAAATCCAGGATAATCAAATCCGCTTTATAGCCGGGCTGTAACCGGCCGATTTCTTTTTCCTGCCCGACAACCGCAGCGCCGTTGACAGTGGCCATTTCCAAAGCCTGATAAGCAGGC
>JAISDD010000189.1 GCA_031265005.1 Syntrophomonadaceae bacterium
AAGCAGGGAACTGAAACTGTTGGCAGCCGCACGAAAGCTAAAGTGGTGAAAAATAAAGTGGCCCCGCCTTTTAAAACAGCGGAATTTGATATTATGTATGGACAAGGAATATCCAGAGAAGGAGATTTATTAGATATTGCCTGCAATATAGATATTGTTCAGAAGAGCGGTTCCTGGTATTCTTACGAAGGTGAAAGGATGGGGCAAGGGCGTGAAAATGCCAAGGATTTCATAAAAAATAATCCGGAGATTTACGCGAGTATCGAAAAAAAGGTAAAAGATATATTTGTTGCGGGTAAAGAGGACGACGAGAGTTTTGAAGGGAATGCTTGACACTCTAAAAGAAACTAACTACAATTTTATTAGGTTTTGTTTAGCAGTCATTCCGTAACTTGAAAATAGACACTGATAAGTAGTTTATTTATGATATTGTTATATAATGGGAAAAAGTATTTATATTAAATTTTTATTTAATATTATGGGAGTAAAGCATTATCATATTTAGTTACTGTTGTATCAGTAAATGTTTTTGGTCTCACTATTTATATGCAGCGCGTTATTGTACCAGGAAATATTCAGGAAAAGCGCTGCAAAGTATGGTGATTCCAAGTTCAGCGTAAGCGGAAAACGACTTCTACTTAATCGAGTTTTTACTCGGTTTTTTTGTGCGTGAAAGTATTAGAAATATTATTATCTAAAAGGTAGGTGGAAGAAATAAATATTGGAAATATAAGCCTATTTCAATTATTGATTGCGATAGTTATGGTTTTAGCTATAGGTTTCGGTGTTGGGTATTATTTGCGTAAAATTATAAGTGAGAGCAGGCTCAGAGTTGCGGAAGAAGAAGCAAAGCGCATTATAGAAGAGTCTTCCAAAGAAGTGGAAGCCAAGAAAAAAGAAATTTTATTGGAAGCCAAAGATGAAATACATCGTAACCGGCAAGAAGTGGAAAAAGATTTACGGGAACGCCGAAAAGAGATGGACAGGTTTGAACATCGTTTGCTGCAAAAAGAAGAAGCGCTTGACCGTAAGAGTGATAGTAATGAGCAGAAAGAACATTTGCTGCTAGAAAAAGAAAAAGAGATAGATAAAACTCAACAGGATTTGCAATTGGTGTTGTCGCAGCAATTAAAAGAACTGGAAAGATTATCGGAATTAACTAAAGAAGAAGCTAAGGGTATTTTATTATCTAATGTAGAAAAGCAAATCAGGCAAGAAATGGCGATAATGATAAAAAGTTTAGAAGCGGAAGCCAAAGAGGAAGCTGATAAAAAAGCTAAAAATATTGTTTCTATTGCTATTCAGAAATGTGCGGCTGATGTGGTTTCTGAGACTACGGTTTCTGTGGTGCCATTGCCGAATGATGAGATGAAAGGCAGAATTATAGGCCGCGAAGGCAGGAACATAAGAACTTTTGAATCTTTGACAGGAGTTGACCTTATAATTGATGATACGCCTGAAGCAGTCATTTTATCATCTTTTGATCCTATAAGACGTGAAGTGGCGAGAGTTGCTCTTGGTAATTTGGTATCAGACGGACGTATCCATCCGGCCAGAATAGAAGAAATGGTCGATAAGGCGCAAAAAAATATTGAAACGGAAATTCGCGAAGTGGGAGAAGAAGCTGCTTTTGAAGTAGGAATTCATGGTCTGCACCCGGAAATTATCAAACTTTTGGGGCGTTTAAAATATAGAACCAGTTATGGGCAAAATGTACTGAAACATTCGATAGAAGTGGCTCATTTAGCAGGTATTATGGCTGCGGAACTGGACGTAGATATTTTAATAGCGAAACGAGCGGGGTTATTGCATGATTTAGGGAAAGCCGTGGATCACGAAATAATAGGGCCTCATGTCGAAATAGGAGTTGATTTGGCCAAAAAATACCGAGAAAGCAAAGATGTTATACATGCTATTGCCGCTCATCATGGAGATATCGATCCTTTGACCATAGAAGCGATATTGGTTCAAGTAGCTGATGCGGTTTCTGCTTCTAGACTTGGGGCCCGCAGGGAAACTTTAGAAACTTATATTAAGCGCCTGGAAAAATTAGAAACTTTGGCGGATTCTTTCGAAGGAGTCGAAAAGTCTTTTGCTATCCAAGCCGGACGTGAGGTTAGGATAATGGTAAAACCTGAAAAAATAGACGATTTGATGTCGATTAATTTGGCTCGGGACATTGCGCGTAAAGTGGAACAAAATCTTGATTATCCCGGACAAATAAAAGTGGTGGTCATCCGGGAAGTAAGATCTATTGAATATGCCAAATGAAAATGATATTTGCCTGGCGTAAATAATAAAAGCACAGAATATTGCTTCTTAGCTTAGAAGCGATATTGAATTTCCGGCGCGTATTATATGTTCAAAAGCGTATTAAATTACGCGGTGCTGGAATTTTGGGGGAGGAACTCAAGCTTTGAAGATACTTGTTATCGGTGATATTGTAGGCAAGCCTGGACGCCGGGCGGTGCGCGATATTTTACCTGAATTGAGAAAAAACCATATTCTGGATTTTGTTATTGCTAATGGTGAAAATGCTTCGGGCGGCCGCGGACTCAACCGAGACGGAATGCAAGAATTATTTGCTTGCGGGATTGACGTTTTGACTATGGGCAACCATGTCTGGGATAATAAAGAAATATTTGAATTTATAAACGAACAGCCTGGAATTATCAGACCGTGTAACTACCCAGTATCTAATCCGGGGCAGGGATATCATATTTATACCTTGAATAATGGGTGCAGAATTGCGGTGATAAACGCTTCTGGGCGTGTTTTCATGGATGATCTGGATTGCCCGTTTGCAAAGGTGGAGAATTTGCTGCCGGAGATAAAAGATAAGGCCGATTTTATAATTGCCGATTTTCACGCCGAAGCTACTTCTGAAAAATTAGCTTTTGCTTATTATTTTGATGGGCGTATAAACGCTGTTTTAGGGACCCATACGCACATTCAGACAGCGGATGAGAGAATATTAGCAAAAGGAACAGCTTATATTACCGATCTGGGCATGACGGGACCGGTTAATTCGATT
>JAISDD010000193.1 GCA_031265005.1 Syntrophomonadaceae bacterium
ATCCCGTGTGCGAGTATAGCGGTGAGGCTGAAAAACAACTATGACCCTGCCTGAGTGGAAATCTCGCGCCGCCTGGATAGTCGCTTTTATTTCTGTAGGATGATGAGCATAATCGTCAACTATAATTATGTCATTTATCTCACCTATAATTTGGAAACGCCTTTTAGCCCCAGTATATTTTTTTATAGCTTCGGCAATATTCTCAAAACTCAAACCAATTTCCAACCCGGCAACAATTGCGGCAAGCGCGTTGATAGCATTATGTTTGCCAGGGACCGATAATTCTATATGCCCTAACATTTTTTCTCCGTGTAGATTACTGGTTGCATCCTTTAAAGACTTGAAGGCATTCATGGAAGATTTAGCAGCGCCGCCACAGGGCGCCTTTTTGACATCCATCTCGCAGCCTGTTGAAAGCGGGATATTTTCCTGAACATGGTAAATATCAAAATGGGAGCCCATTCGAAACGGCGTCCAGTTTTTTATAAAATAATCACCTGTTTGTTTTTCGCCGTATAAAACCGTCTTAGCGCGGCAATTCTCTTTAACTTTATTGATAACTGGCTCGTCACCGAACAATATTGCTGTCCCTTCTGTTTGAACGCCTTGCAAGTATTGCGCGAAAGCGCTTTCAATATTTTTTCTTGTTTTATAATAATCCAAGTGGTCATCTTCGATATTGGTGACCACCGCAATATAAGGCTGTAGAGCTAAAAAAGAAGCGTCACTTTCATCTGCCTCGACAACCGCATATTGCCCCAATCCGTTTTTAGCGTTCACTTCACTGTCTTTAATTTCTCCCCCCACCACTAAAGTGGGATCTACGCCGCAATTTTCTAATATAGTAAAAATCATGGCTGTGGTCGTAGTCTTTCCGTGAGCGCCAGCTACGGCAATAACCTTATCTTCTTTTATAACCTCCGCCAGCATCTCGCCTCTTTTGATCACTTCTATTTTTTTATCAGCCGCCGCCTTAACTTCCTCATTATCCAACGCCACAGCTGAAGAGATTACTACTTTATCAATACCTTCTTTAATATTATCAGGGGAATGCCCTTTATAAATTGTCACCCCTAAAGCTTCTAATTTTTTAGTCGTGTCATTATTTTGTAAATCTGATCCGCTGACAATGAAACCGCGTTCTGCAAGCAATTTAGCAATTCCGCTCATCCCTGCCCCTGCTATCCCTACCATATGAATCCATTGTCCTGGTTTGAGGGCCGCCATCCTTCCATCCCCTTCGTCATTGTTTTTTGCACATTACTCTTCTATATTGTACGCTTAGATAATAGAAGTGGTTACTTTTTTATTACTATTTTTCTCACAACAGAGTAAATTACTAATCATTTAATATAGCTGTTATTATATCGTTCAAAGCATCCGGCTTCGCTTCCTTCAATAAGTTTTCATGCATAACCTGCATTTTTTGATCATCGCAACGCAGAGATTCTATCATGTTATATAAAGTATTCCCATCAAGGAACTCATCAATAATTATTTCGACTCCATTTTTTTCTTTTAAAGCTCTGGCGTTTTTCTCCTGATGGTTATCAGTAGCATAAGGGAAAGGTATTAGTATTGCTGGCAAACCTAATAACGTAAGCTCGCTCAAAGTACTGGCCCCGGCTCTGCAAACAGCTAATTTGGAAGCGGCCAAAACAGCGCTCATCTCGTATAAATAAGGGTACAGTTTGAGATTCAGCCGCATCCCCCTTCCCCATTTACGTTCTACCGCTTGCTTGATACGTTCATAATTTACTGTTCCGGTAACCCAGGTAATTTGTAAATCCTCATTTTCATATCTATCTAATAATTCCATCATTGCTCTATTAATAGAATCAGCTCCCCTGCTGCCTCCGAAGACGATAATACTAAACGGCTGCGCTTTAAAAGCAAACGCTTTATTTTTTCTTGTATAATGTATATCTAGCAGTTCTTTTCGAACCGGCGAACCAGTCACTCTAAACTTATAGGGAGAAACCATGGGCGCTGTCTCTTCAAAAGTCAGCAAATTACAATCAACTCTTGATGATAACTTCCGGTTTGCCAAACCCATTTTAGCATTCGTTTCATGGATAAAGGTTTTACACCCCGCCCAATAACCGGCGGCAAAAACTACCGGAAACGACACATAACCTCCGGTCCCCAAAACTATATCTGGTTTAAATTTTTTTATTATATCCCACGCTTGTTTAATGCTGAAAGGAAATTTGCTTAAAGCCAAAGCCGTTCTCAAAACCGAAGCTCTATTAATCCCGCTAACATCAATGGTTTCTAAATTCAATCCTGCTTTGGGCACTAAAGTATTTTCCATTCCCTTTTTAGCGCCAACGTACAAAATATCAACACCGTCAATCCGCTCTTTAAGTCCCTCCGCAATCGCCAAAGCCGGGTAAATATGGCCTCCGGTCCCTCCCCCCGTTAATATAACTTTCATAAAAATTCCTTCCTGAATGACATAACTAATTTTATTTTTTTATTTATCAATCGCACATTCATCACCAAAAATTACCGGCTAGAAGCATATCTGGAAATATTTAATAACAATCCAATCCCAACCATCGAAAAAAGAAGTGAGGACCCCCCATAACTGATAAAAGGTAATGTAATACCAGTAACTGGTAAACAGCCGGCTACCACTCCGATATTTATTAAAGCTTGAAATATTATAACTGTAGTAATTCCTGTCGCTAATAAATTACCAAATTTATCCGGAGCATTCAGCGCGATTTTATACCCTCGCCAAGCAATTAAAACAAAAAGCCCCAACACCACCATCACTCCTAAAAATCCCAGCTCTTCACCTAAAATAGCAAAAATAAAATCTGTGTGTTTTTCCGGAATATAGAAATATTTTTGACGGCTGCGTCCCAAGCCTAATCCAAAAAGCCCTCCGGACCCTAAAGCATACAAAGATTGGATAGTTTGGTAGCCAAAGCCTTGAGCGTCTTTCCAAGGATCCAAAAATGCTAAAAACCGCTTGGCCCGATAACTTTCCATTGCTATAGCTCCGGCAACTAAACCCAATCCTGAAATAGTTAGCAATCCCATATGGCTCCAACGGGCTCCGGCTACCACCAACATAAAGAAAACCGTTCCCGCTAAAGTAAAAGCAGTCCCTAGATCAGGCTGAGCCAAAATAAGCCCGCACACTACCGCCGAAATGCCTAAAACCGGCAATATGCCTTTATAGAAGTGTTTTATTTTACTTATAT
>JAISDD010000224.1 GCA_031265005.1 Syntrophomonadaceae bacterium
TTTGATAAAATGTTTCAGCAATTCTTTCAGGTTAGAAAAATCCATTTTTATAACTCCTTTATAATGTAATGGAGAGGGATAAAAAACCAAGCCATAATTATAATGTAAAACACATGTTCATTCTATCACATCTTTATATCTAATTTTGTGTAAAAATAATAGGAGCAAATTTTTTATACAGATTTAAGTTTGCTGAGATTGGCAAGAAGCTATTAAATGTTCCAACTCTGCTTCATTTAAGATGTTAATTCCTAATTTTACAGCTTGCTGATATTTTTTTCCAGGCTGGTCTCCTAAAATCAGGTAATCGGTTTTAGAATTCACGCTAGAACTTATCTGACCGCCAAAATTTTGAATGATGGAACTTATTTGAGTACGGGTATAATTATCTAAAGTGCCGCTTAAAACAAAAACTTTGTCTGTCAGCGGCCCGGTTTTTTGCGTTCCGGAGGCTTCTTTAGCGTTGACGCCGGCTTCTAAGAGATTATTTATAGTTTCCGAATTGCGCGGGGCATTGAAAAAAAACACTACGCTTTCGGCAATTTTAGGGCCTATTTCTGTGATTTTCAATAATTGTTCGATTTCTAAATTAAAAAATAAATTAATGTCGTTGTAATGGCTGGCCAGCACTTGAGCAATTTTAGACCCTACATGTCTGATCCCTAGGGCAGTTAATAAACGAGATAAAGGCTGTTGCCGGCTATTCATAATAGCGTTTATCAGGTTTTGGGCGGATTTATTGCCCATACGTTCCAAATTTGTCAGCTGCTCCTCGGTTAAATGGTACAAATCTTCTATTTTGCTGACTAACCCTGTTTCCACTAATTGTTCTGCAAGGCTGGGGCCTAAACCTTCGATATTCATAGCTGGCCTGGAGGCAAAAAATATCAAACTTTCCTTTAAACGAGCCGGGCAGTTTATATTATCGCATCTATAAGCCACCTCTCCTTCCCAGCGTAGAGCTTGGCTCCCGCAGGCAGGGCAAACAACGGGAGGCATGATGGGTCTTTCATATCCGCTCCTCAGTTCCGGCAGGGGTCTTAGAACCTCCGGAATAATATCGCCTGCCTTATGAATCATTACGGTGTCTCCTATAAGCAAATTTTTCTCTTTTATTAAATCAAAATTATGAAGGCTGGCGCGGCTGACTGTGGTTCCCGCTAATGATACGGGTTCTAACAGGGCAGTAGGGGCGATAATGCCTGTCCGCCCTACATTGATTTCTATATCCAGCAGTTTGGTTATGATTTGGACGGCGGGAAATTTATAAGCTATGGCCCAGCGGGGAGTTTTTAGGGTACTCCCCAGTTTATTACGGTCTTCAATATGGTTTAGTTTTACAACAACGCCGTCAATATCATAAGGCAGGGCAGATCTTTCATTCTCGGACTTCTGTACGAAATCATAGATTTGTTCGATACTGACCGCTTTAACATAGTTATTGTTTATGGGCAGGCCGGCCTGTTGAATAAAGCGCAGAGTTTCCTCTTGACTGGTAATGTCAATTCCCGCGCCTTCTAAGTAAAGTATTTCGTAGAAAAAAGCCGACAGTTTTCTTTGAGCGGCGATGTGCGGCTGCAATTGACGCAAGGAACCGGCGGCGGCGTTACGCGGGTTAGCAAAGATTTTTTCACCTTGTTCTTCTTTAATTTGGTTCAAACGTAAAAATTCTTTTTTGGGCATATAAATTTCCCCGCGTACTTCTAAACGGGGGATAGGTTCTAACAGGCGCAAAGGAATGCTTTTTATGGTACGAACGTTGGAAGTGACATCTTCTCCTACTTGCCCATTGCCTCTGGTGGAGGCACTTATCAGTACCCCGTTTTCATATATCAGAGCGATAGATAAACCGTCGATTTTTAATTCACATACATAATCGTATTGAAGGAGGGCCTTGGCGACACGGCTGTCAAAATCTTTTAAATCTTCTTGGGAAAACGCGTTGTCCAAACTCAATAAAGCTTGCCGGTGAATAATTTGGGGAAAGCTGCTGCTGGGTTCTCCTCCTACCCTTTGAGCAGGCGAATAAGCGTCAGCGAGATGAGGATAGTTTTTTTCTAAGCGAATTAATTCTTGCATTTTGGCGTCGTAAACGCCGTCATCTACCAAGGGCTGATCCAAAACATAATAATGATAATCATATTGGCGTATTAAATCTGCAAGTTCCTGCATGTTTCGGAGAGTTAGTTTTTCTGATTCCAAATTATATGATCCTTCCAATTATCAATAAATGCTTTAACGGTAAGAACCGCATATTCAACCTATTTTTTCCAAAGGCGCCATGTCCAATCTCATCATTTTAGTTCCGCCCCGTTCGAAATCTATAATAGCTATAATGCCGTCTTCCCTAAGTTCCAGAACATTGCCGGGGCCGAATTTTCTATGTAGTACGGTATCTCCTTCTTGAATAGGGGTATGTAAGCAAACTTTTTGCGCCGGAATTTCTAATAGTTCTTCGGGTATTTCTTTTAGAAATCGGGAAGGAGCATTATTGCGTTCATAACCGTATAGAAGACGGGTGACCGTATGAGTCAAAAACAACCTTTTTCGGGCTCTGGTGATACCGACATAGCAAAGGCGCCGTTCTTCTTACATTTCCGCATGGCTTTCGCTGCGGTAAGAAGGGAAAACTCCTTATTCCATTCCAGACATGAACACATGGGAAAATTCCAGTCCTTTAGCTCCGTGAAAAGTCATCATAAGAATCAAATCGGAATCGTCTACGTCATCTGATTCCTGAACTAATACTGTACCTGCCAAAAATTCTTCCAGCCCCGAACCATTGCTTTGTTCAAACTCTAAGGCCAGGGAACGGAGTTCATTGATATTTTCGAGACGGGTTTCTGCTTCCAAATGATCATTTTTCATAAGCATTTCTTTGTAAGATGTAGCTTCTAAAACAGTGTCCAGCAAGTCCGCTAACGGAACTCCATGGTCATTCAAGGTAGCAAAATATTTAAGCATTCCATAAAATTCTTCTAAAGTCGCCCGGCTTTTTTGCCCCAGACCAGCTATTTCCTCCGTAAAATTCAGAACTTCCAGTATGGGAAGGGATTTTTCTTGCGCTAAGGCCCGTATTTTGTCCAAAGTTTTACGGCCGACCCCTTTTTTTGATAAATTGACGATCCGTTCAAAACTCAAAATATCGTTAGGATTACATATAAGCCTTAAATAAGAGAGGATA
>JAISDD010000087.1 GCA_031265005.1 Syntrophomonadaceae bacterium
TCAGGGTTTATATAGAAGTGCGGAGAGACGTCAATGTAAACGTGCTGATAAATAATCTTTATAAACATACCCAAATGGAAGATAGTTTCGGAATTAATATGCTCAGTCTGGTTGATGGCCAGCCGCAAACTTTGGGCTTGAAACAAATGATTCATTATTTTGTACTGCATAGGGAGGAAGTCATACGCAACAGTACGCAATACGATTTAAATATTGCCAAAAACCGGCAGCATATTTTAGAGGGCTTAAAGATTGCTTTGGATTATATAGATGAAATTGTTGCGTTGATACGAAGCCATAAAAACAGAGAAACCGCGCGCTTGGCTTTGGAAGAGCAGTATGGGTTATCTGAAATACAAGCTAATGCTATTTTAGATATGCGGATGGTACAGTTAACCGGATTGGAACAAGAAAAAATAGAAAATGAGTATCAGGAAATTTTGATCAAAATTGCCGATCTGGAAAACATACTTGCCACCCCTGAACGGGTTATGGATCAAATAAAGTATGATTTGGACGATATTAATAAACAATATGGAGATCCTAGAAGAACGGAAATCTGTGTTATGGACGCTGACATGAACGAAGAAGATTTTATTGAAGATCATGAAATGGTCATCACTTTAAGCCATAAAGGATATGTTAAAAGGCAGCCGCTGGATACTTACCGCGCCCAAAAAAGGGGAGGCAAAGGGATTAGCTCGATTTCTACCAGGGCTGAGGATTTTGCGAATGACATTGTAGTAACTTCCGTCTTGGCCCACATGCTCTTTTTTACCAATCAAGGACGAGTATTTTCTTACCGGGCTTATCAAATACCGGAATCTTCTAGACAGGCAAAAGGATGGGCTTTGGTTAATTTCTTGGAGCTGCGGCCGGAGGAAAAAGTAACTACTTTAATAGCTGCTAGGAAGTTCGATGACGAACGCAGTTTATTAATGGTAACCAAAAGAGGTATCGTAAAAAAGACGGCGCTGTCTGCCTTCACCAATATAAGAAAATCAGGGCTAATTGCCGTTAATTTACTTCCTGAAGATGAATTGGTAGGGGTGTTGAGAGTAGAAAATGACGATAAAATATTAATAACGACTTCCAGGGGTTTTTCCATTTCTTTTGAGCAAAAACAAATTCGCGCTATGGGAAGAACAGCTACTGGTATTAGAGGTATCAGACTGGGCAATAACGATTATGTGGTAGGAGCGGATAAATACCGAGAACAAGCTAGCGCTTTGCTGGTAACGGAGCATGGATACGGTAAAAGAGTGGATTTGAGTGAGTTTAAATTACAAAACCGTGGAGGCAAGGGTCTTAAATCCATTGATATCACCAATAAAAATGGAGCGCTGGTAGCTTGTAAAATTGTTCATAAAGACGATGAATTGGTAATGCTGACAGGAGACGGCCAATTGATCAGATTGGAAACGGACGAAATTTCTTTACAGAAAAGATATTCACGGGGCGTCCTCTTAATGAAACTGCCGAAAGATGACCGTATAGTAGGGATTGCCCGTTTTAAAATAGAGAAAGAAGAATGAAAAGGCTTGGGGTGGCTGAGGCGCGAAAAAATAAAATTCATTCCGCTAAGTTACGGCTTGTCAGCAGATGGATCATATGCTACAATGACTTATAATTTGAATAATTATACGATGAAGGGAATAGTAAAAGTTTGGCCGCTTTAGAGAGCCGATGGATGGTGCAAGTCGGTACGGCAAAATTTTGAATCCGCCCCGGAGTAAGGAAATCCCGATGATTACGTTATAATCTTTAAGAGGATATATTTGTTATATCAATAAGGGTGGCAACGCGGGAAAAACCTCTCGTCCCTAAAGGGATGAGGGGTTTGTGTTTTTACATGACAGGTACAGCCTTTTCTTGAATTGATCCTGCGCCGGTATTTTAATACTAATCCGCAATTAAAACATTACCTTGAAAGCGGATTAGTAAATACTATTTTCCGCAACCCGCCCAAAGATTTTGGGCGGAATTTAAATTGAGAATAGTATAAAAGAGCAGCCGGCTCACGAAGAAAAGCATAAATGAATGAAAGAATGCTGAAGTACAGCAAAATCATTAAAATTTGCTATGAACGGACGAAGAAAAAACGTTTCTTAAATGTAAAAAAGGAGTAAAAAAAATGAAGAAAAAGCAAATAATAGTTACCGAAAAAATAGCGGATGAAGGAATTGCTATTTTACAAACTGAAGCTGAAGTAGATTATAGAGACGGCATAAGCAGAGAAGAATTAATGGAAATAATAGGAAACTACGACGCGCTGATCGTGCGCAGCATAACTAAAGTAAACGAGGAATTGATAAGCAAAGGGCTGCCGCGTCTGGCTGTGGTAGGACGGGCAGGCAATGGAGTGGATAACATCGACGTCGACGCATGCACGCGTCATGGAATACTTGTTGCCAATACACCGGACAGCAATACCATATCGGCGGCGGAACAAACCATTAGCTTATTGCTGTCTTCGGCCAGAAAAACCGCGTGGGCCAATCATTTTTTAAAAGAAGGAGTTTGGGACAGAAAGCCTTTCCGCGGGGTGGAACTTTACGGAAAAACAGTGGGGATCGTCGGATTGGGCAGAATCGGGTCTATGGTTGCTACCAGGTTAAAATCTTTTAATATGAAAGTTATTTCTTATGATCCCTATATTTTGGAAGAACGGTTTGAGAGGTTTGGGGTTGAAAAAAGGGAAACGTTAGAAGAATTAGTGCGGGAAGCTGATTTTATAACGGTACACACTCCACGGAACGAAGAGACTATGCATATGATAGATGAAAAAATATTGAGTTTAGCAAAAGATGGAGTAAGATTGGTTAATTGCGCGCGAGGGGGCATTATAAAAGAGGAAGCCATATTAAAAGGGCTGGCGGAAGGGAAAGTTTCCAGCGCCGGATTAGATGTGTTTGAACAAGAACCGGCTACGGGCAACCCTTTGTTTGAATATGATTCGGTAGTGGTAACCCCTCATTTGGGAGCGGATACATTTGAGGCGCAAAAAAGAGTCGGAGAAACGATTGCCGAGCAAGTGCTTAAAGCTCTAAGAGGGGAAATTGTTCCTAATATGGTAAATCTCCCCACAATGTTAACTGAAGAGTTGGTTTATTTGCAGCCGTATATTTTATTAGCTGAAAAACTCGGCAATATTTATTATCAATTGGCTAAATCACCGATAGATCGTGTGGAATTAACTTTCAGCGGGCCGATAACTAAAAATGAAACAGAGATATTGACGATTTCTTTTTTGAAGGGGCTGTTGGAACCGACCATTGAATTGGTAAGTTATGTAAACGCTAAGTTATTGGCGGCGGACCGCGGGATAAAAATATTTGAGAAGAAAGA
>JAISDD010000014.1 GCA_031265005.1 Syntrophomonadaceae bacterium
ATATACGTTTTCCATAACTAAGGAGCGCCGCAGATAGAGGCTATTCCGTTATGCATCCAGTCCCGTAAATCCCCGGCGACGCTGTCCCTCCCGACAATGACCAGGGCTTTTTCGTAAGCCAAAAGCCGGCAAACAAGCGGCAGCGTAATATATCCCGTAAGGTCTTTATAAAACGGCGTGTTTATCAACGTCGATTTTCCGTTCACCATTTCAATAGAAGAACGCACAAAACCGGGATCGATGGCATGGCCCTTTTCCTTCAAGTCTGTAAAATACTTTGAGATGGCCATATCCCGCGCATTGCCGCTTTCGGCCAGATTATCCAGCATATCAAAGGACGTTAACCCGTAAAGGCTATCCGCTGTATTGTCAAACAAAATACGCCCGTCAAACAAGTCGTGGAACACCCTGCGGAGTATTCCGTAATTGGCTATGCGATAATATTCATCGTCGTCGCCGGCGATAGTCGACAACAATTCCTGAGAGGTAAGGCCGGAGAGGAAAAATAATATCTCCCCCATTACCAAAACGCCGAAAACAGGATAAAAAGGCGTCTTAAAAAATATCCAGCCGGGGAAAATCTGGGAGAGGACGAGAATTACCGACGAAATTCCTACGGCAAACCAGAAAAAGCCCTTCCATAATATTTTCGCCTGGCCGAATTCGTCTTTTAACACCCACGCGTTCATACGCTCGTTATACTCGTAAAACTTGCCGGAAGTTTGATTGAACGGGAACTGGGGTTTTCTCCACACCCTGCTCACAAGAGGCAGTAGAATGCCTTTAACAATAAGGAACGCAACGGCAATAACAGCATTAAAAATATAAATTAACCATTTTGTCAGATTGATATGGGCAATAAAAGGCATATAGTGGCTGAGCCATGCAAAAGCGGAGATTATCCATTCGTTAACTTTATTTGTAAATACCACAGCAATAATACAATATATAAATGCCACAAAGGGCAAAATAAACTGACGGGAACGCTGGGGCTTGGACAAGTTTACCCTGGATGAAAGCAGAAGAATTATGATAAACGGAGCGAGGGCAAGCAGGTTTTTTCTTAGATCAACTGGTTCATCATGAACAAGCGCCGCGACAAGAGCATTTTCCCAGAAACCGCCGTCAACAGCGCTTACATTGATAACGGCGCTGCCAGGATTTAATGCCGTGACCAAACCGTCCTGAGAGACTGTCGCAACATCGGGATTATTACTTTTCCATATTATGCCAGGGTTCGTCGCATTTTCCGGTCTCACCGAAGCAACAAGCTGTTCAGTCTCGTCAATAAAAAGTGAAATGTGCCGTTGGTTTAATGAAATGCCTGTTACCGGGATTTCATCGCTCTTTGGCGCCAAATTTACCACATTTACAATCCCCGAGCCAAAATATCTGGCCAAACCTATATTGTCGGCATTAGTGGAAAGCATGGCAATGATATCTTCCTGAGACAATGAGCTGTCTGTCGCTCTGAGCAATGCCGCGGAAGCTGCGATAAAAGGCGCCGCCATTGAAGTTCCGCTCTTTTCCGCAAAACCGCCGCCCGGTATGGAGCTATTTATTGAAACTCCTGGAGCGGCTATATCAATTGAATCTCCAAAATTAGAGAAAGGCGCTCTTTCGTCATTTTCATCAGTTGCAGAAACAGTAATTAATTTTGAATAGTAGGCCGGTCTGTGATGCTTTACATCGCCATTGTCATTTCCGGCCGAGGCAATAACAATTACATTCCTGGAAATAGCATAATCTATTGCTCTTTCATATAATGGGTCTCTTGTATCCTCTCCCATGTTGCTTCCAAGACTCATGTTTATTATATCCGCCCCGGAATCGGCAGCATAAATGATAGCGTTGTAAATATTTGATGAGCTTCCTAATCCATCGTCTCCTAAAACTTTTAATGGCATAATTTTTACATTTGGCGGCGTAGAATCCACGATTATCCCGCCCACATGGGTCCCATGACCATCCACATCATTGGGGTTATTGTCCCCTTTGACAAAGTTCCATCTAATATCGCTTATTCTGTTTCTTAGAAAAGGATGGGTAAAATCTATCCCCGTATCAAGGGTCGCCACAATTACTTCATTTTTATTTGATCTGGCATTTAATCGTTCTGTAAAATAATCTGCGCCAATTCTTCCAACGCCCCAGGATAAAATATCCTCCGGAGCTTCGGCATGAAGAACAGAATCCGGCTGGCTAAATAAAATGCCGGGATCGTCATTAAAGAGTCTATTCGCTTCTCTGGCAGCCTGCTCAGAATCATACTGCAAAATATACAGGTTGTCAGGACCTTCGACAACTTGTAAAGCGCCATGGGTTTCCACAAGCTCGCTGCCATTTGTAACGACTATTAAGCGATGTGTCTGATATGCTTTTACAAGCACGATTTCATTTGATTCAACATCCCATACGGGCGAGTCAAATCCCAAAAACTCCATCACGCCCAAAGGCGCCATAACCTCGTTATTTAAAATGAATGAAGGAGCCTCAAGGGTTTTATTTTCACTATTTACAGCAATAGTATTTCGTCCGACAAATATTTCGACCCTGGTTTCACCGGTTTCGATTATTGCGTTTTTATCGCTGTCGTATGTAACTGTTGCCTTGGTTAAATTCGCAATAAGGCCAAGAGGTAAAAATACACGGCCATTGTAAATAACCGGGAACAAATCTCTTCTCTCAAATCTTGTTAATACGCCATTAATGTAAACATCATCACTGTTTATTACGAGTTTTATGTCGCTGATAAAATTATCATCCCAATTTTCCTGCACCAGCAAGGAAGAGCTTAGCGAATATTCATTCGGCTCCGCGGCAGAATCTTTGGTTCCTGAACACATGGCAAGAAATACGAGAAAAACCGGTATAAGCAAACCAGGGATAATAATCCGCTTAAATCTTTTCATATCCCCTTCACAAATTTGATCAACAAGAAAATAAAACTTAACACAGTTATGCTCCTTTGGCGCCGTCTTTATCAGCCTGGCCGGTTTTCGGCAAGTTCATCTTAGACAGAATATCTTTGTCATATAACTCTTCACGGACGATATTCAAACCCGATATAAAGCCATACGGCGCGTAAAGGGTTTCGCCGGTATTGTCAAGCGCCAGTGTGCCCTTCACTTTGTTGGGCGCAAGCTCATAAAACTGACATTTGGAGGGCGGTTCCAAAAGGGTTTCCTCTTTTATGTCCAAAAAGGCATTGCCCGCCAAAGAATCATTTACCGGCGCCCCGTATAAAGAACAGAGCTCCTTGCTCGTTTCTATCTCGTCATCAAGGGAAACAAGGTGTGCTTTTTCTATATTTCTCTCTGTAAAATCGTTGTTATGTTTCAGTGTTACACCGGACAGCAGCGAGCGGGCGTACATATACGTGCAAACATTTGAAAAATAACCGGCAAAAACCTGGGCGCTTTTATTTACACGGTCAAATATGTTCATAACGGTTTTGTTATAGTCCTTTAGTTTGTTTACCAGGCGGTGTCGCAAAAAAACCAAAACAAGCAAGCCCCCCATCCCAAGCAAAACAAGCGCAATGGACGCAAGGCCGAAGGAAGCGCCAAAAACCGGCCAGCCCATCTTGGCGGAGTTAATAAAGTAAGGAACATATCCGCAGAGATAAACCAACAAAGAACACAGTGATATAAGCAGCACATTGCGTTTTGTCAAGCGAAGCCCCAGGTGTTTTCGCACGGTATCGCCCGCTTCAGCCACTTCCGCCATACGCGCATCGGGATCGAGTATGCCATATATATTCGCATTAATTATCTGCGGTTCAAGTTCATCCATGCGTTTTCTGATACGCTCAAGCTGGAAACGGTCAAGTACTTGCTCCCTGCCGGTAAAGCTGTTGGCGGCGCTGCGGGTTTCAAGGGCTTTTGCCGCCACAAGCTCCTGGGGGGCATAAAGAATGTTGTCTACCGCCTGCTTTACGCCCGATATATGCTCATGCCAAAACCTTATCTCCGGCACAGGGCAATCAGCCGCAAGCCCGGGCGCTTTGCTGTCTACTTTTACGCCGCCCTCATCCACATGCTCAAACTTGACCGAAATGTCCTGGGGCGGCACGAGTTCACCTTTCTTGTCCTGCGATAAATCCGAAACATGCAGCAAGCGCTCCT
>JAISDD010000090.1 GCA_031265005.1 Syntrophomonadaceae bacterium
GTCAAGGCTCCAGTATAGGTACTTTTATCGTAAAAAAAACTGAGGAAATTTTACCGACTATAGCGCAAGCCTTTGAGCTGGACGACGAAGTTATGGCTGAAACTTTTATCGACGGGCCTTCGCTGACGGTGGCGGTATTAGGCAATGAAGAGCCTTGGACGCTGCCGGTAATTGAAATTATTTCTAAAAATGATTTTTATGATTACGATTCCAAATATACCGCGGGAGCTTCCGAACATATTATCCCCCCTCGGATAAATGAGACTTTAAAAAAACAAGTTGAGGAGATTTGCCTTGCGGCTCATAAGGAAGCGGGATGCCGGGGACTATCCCGAATAGATGTCATGGCCGACCAAAATAATAATCCTTATATTTTAGAGATTAACACTATTCCTGGAATGACGGCTACCAGCTTAATTCCAGACGCCGCCAGGGCCGCCGGAATGTCGTTCAACGATCTGGTGCGGCTGATTGTTGAACTGAGTGAGCAAAAGCCCGCCGGGTAAAATCATTATGAGTTTCCTGTAAATTATATATTCCGAATGGTGTCTGCCGGAATAAAATCTGTTATAATTTTTTAAGCAGCTTAAGGAGTGGCCAATGAATATGAATGCAATATCTGCCGATTCTATTAAAGAAAAATTGTATCATGGCATCAGGTTGACCAAAGAAGACGGGTTGTTTTTATATAAAGAGTGCGATTTTTTGGATCTGGCGAAAATGGCGAAAGCCCAAAAAAAACAGCTTTCAGGATCCGAGGTTTATTTCAATGTGAATTGCCATATAAATCTCAGCAATATTTGCGTGTCCCGCTGTAAGTTCTGCGCGTTTGGACGCGATAAAGAGGATGAAGGAGCGTATTCGATGTCTCCGAAAGAAGCGTTTGATTACGGTTCCGCTCATGTTGATTCCGGCATAACGGAGTTTCACGTAGTTAGCGCGATGCATCCCGACCGTCAGTTTTCATATTACGTAGACGTGATTTCCAGATTACATGCCGCTTATCCTCATATACACATACAAGGCTTTACCGCGGTAGAAATTTATTATTTTGCTCAGATTAGCGGTTTGTCCGTTCGCCGGGTGCTTACAGAATTAAAAAACGCCGGTTTGGGTTCTCTGCCGGGCGGGGGAGCGGAGATTTTAGACGACGGTATCCGCTCCGGGCTTTGCCCCCATAAGGCCAGCAGCCAAGAATGGCTGGATATCCATGGTACTGCTCATGAACTCGGCATGAAAACTAATTGCACTATGCTGTACGGACATGTGGAAACTATTGAAAACCGGGTTGAACATATGATGCTTTTGAGAGAGCTTCAGGACCAAACCGGCGGTTTTCAGGCGTTTATCCCGCTGCCGTTTTTACCTGAAAATACGGGGCTCAGCCATATAAACAGGACCAGCTCCCTGGACGATTTGAGAACCATAGCCGTTTCCAGATTGATGCTGGATAATATCGAACATATAAAGGCGTTCTGGATCATGCTGACTTTACCGATAGCTCAGATATCTTTGGATTTCGGCGCTGACGATCTTGACGGCACTATTGTGGAGGAGCGCATCATGCATGCCGCCAACGCGAATACGGAAACAGGAATCAGTAAAAACCATATGATCGATTTGATTAAAAAATCCGGCTATATCCCTTGCGAGAGAGATACGGTCTACAATATACTCCACAGGTACAGTGAAGGGATTGCTGAGGAAGCTTAATATATGAAACCCAGAGTAGGACATATTAAATTTATCAATTGTTATCCGCTTTTTTACGGTCTGACGGAAAAGAAACTTTTGCCGGACATTGATTTGATAAGAGATTATCCCGGCGCGCTTAGCCATATGCTGAAAAACAATGCTTTGGATATGGCCTGGATCCCTTCCATAGACTATGCCAGAGATTATGAAGATTATGTACTGCTGCCGAATATTTCGGTAAGTTCGGAAGGCGAAGTGAAGAGTATATTTTTATTTTCCAAATATCCGGCAGGAGAAATGGATGGAAAAAGCATAGCTATGACGAACGCTTCGGCTACCGCCCAGGCTCTTTTACGGGTTCTCATGGCCAATTATTATAAATGCAGCCCCAGATATTTTGCTTCGGATCCGAATTTGAATGCTATGCTGGAAAAAGCGGACGCGGCTCTGCTCATCGGCGATGACGCTTTACGCGCCTATTATAAAAACAGCGCCCGGTTGTTTATATACGATTTAGGCGGGATCTGGAAAGAATATACAGGATTACCTATGGTTTGGGCGGTTTGGGCGGTCAGGGAAGAATGGGCCGAAAAAAATTTACAGTTTTTAGTAAATATCGATAAGGTTTTCGCGGAAGCTATGCGATTGAGTTTGAGAGAAATTGACAAAGTAGCGGCTAAAGCCGCCCAAAAGGAAGAATTTGGCATTGAATATTTGCTGGAATATTATCGATGCTTAAAATATGATTTTGACGGCCGCAAACAAAAAGGGCTTTTGGAATATTACCGGCAAGCGCACGGTTTAGGATTGATAGACCAGACGCCTCCTTTGAAATTTTGGGATTTATCCTTAACATAAGGAGTTACAAATGAATTGTGAACATATTTTACATGACATATCGCAGGGAAAAGTCATGTCTGATGAAGAATTTATACATTTGTTCCAAAACGCGGAACTTATCTCGCTGGCTCAGGCCGCTGACGAAATGAGAACGCGCCGTTTTCCCAGCGGTTTAGTTACCTTTGTAATTGACCGCAATATAAATTATACTAATATATGTACCTGCCAATGCAAATTTTGTGCGTTTTACAGAAATAAAGAAGACGCTGACGCTTACGTGATAGATGAAAAGCTGTTATATCAAAAAATAGACGAAGCGTTGGCTCAAGGCGCTACTCAGCTTATGATTCAAGGGGGGCTAAATCCTGATCTGTCTATAGAATATTATGAGCGGATGTTCGTGGGTATCAAGGAAAAATACGCGGTTACCATACATTCTCTAACTGCTCCGGAAGTGGTTTTTATAGCCAAAAACAGCGGGCTCAGTGTGGAAGACGCTTTGATTCGTTTGCGAAAGTCTGGCTTGGATTCTTTGCCGGGAGGAGGCGCGGAAATTCTTCATGACGATATCAGAAAAAAGATCAGCCCTAATAAAATAAATACCGAACAGTGGCTGAGTGTGATGAGAAGCGCTCATAAAATCGGCATGAAAACTACCGCAACCATGATGATGGGCGCTGGTGAGAATATAGAACACCGTTTGGCGCATTTGCGGCATATACGGGATCTGCAAGAAGAAACCCAGGGCTTCAGGGCCTTTATATGCTGGACATATCAGCCGGGAAACAGTATGCTGGAGATCGATAAAATTTCCACTTCAGTATATTTGCGTTTTTTGGCTTTGGCAAGGCTTTATTTGCATAATATTGAACATATTCAAGGTTCCTTTGTAACCCAGGGAACAGGGGTAGGTCAGCTTTCCTTATATTTCGGGTGCGACGATTTAGGCAGTATCATGCTGGAAGAAAACGTAGTGCGCGCCACGGGGACTGTTAATAATATGTATGTTGAAAAGATGAAAAAAATTATTCGGGAAGCTGGAAAAACACCAGCTTTAAGAGATACTGAATATAAAGTTCTGCAAGTATTTCCCTAAAGGAGATTGAGTAATGCGTATTCCTGATTGCGATTTTGCCCTTATAGGCGGCTCCAGCACCTTGAGCGTCGACATACCGGAAAATTTAGATTTAGATTATGTTACAGTCGATTGCGGAGACTTTTTCCTGGAAACTCCTTATGGAGTAGGAGGCCCTTTTAAAATTTTTACGATAAATTCTCCACAAGGCAGTAAAAAAGTTATCTCTTGTCGTATGCATAACTGGCAGGGAGGCGTTAGCCGCGGACGATGCTCGCAGCAAGCTTTCTGGGTATTTCAGCAGGCGGGGGTTAAAAAGATAT